>JAISQC010000069.1 GCA_031274465.1 Synergistaceae bacterium
TCGTGGTAGTACGACGCCCGCGCGCCGAATGGAAAAGTCGTCGGAGGCAGCAGACACTCCACCCCGCGCGAGCCGAGCTCCCGATAGATTTCGTCCACGTCGCCTGCCTCCGGAACGCGGATAGCTATCATGAAAGGATGCCCCGGCCCTTCGACATAGCGCTCGCCTATGGCTTCGTATACGCCGCCGCTTTTTTCCCACATGGTGACGGACGCTCCCTGGAAGTCGAACTCAGCGTAATTCGCCCGTTCGGCGTCCGGCTGAAGCCTCTTGATCCGAAAGCCGAATTTCTCCGTGAAAAATTTCAGCGAGCCCTGAAAATCGCTCACGAAAAGACAGATGTCGTTCAGTTTGTTCAGCCCGTCCAACGCGCCCATGCGATGCCTCCTGGCCCGCAGCTATGCGGCCGCGAGCTCGGCGATCCCCTTCATGAAATTCGGAACGTCGATCCCCTGCGGGCAGTGAGAGACGCACTTGCCGCAGGAAACGCAGTTGTGCGCTTTCTGCGAGTCAGCCAGCGTGCGGTACGTGTTCCTGAAAACTATCGGCGCCATGTTCTGGTTATTGGAGAGCGCCATCCGATAGTGGTTGTAAATCGCGAACACTCGGGGGATATCGACGCCTGCCGGGCAGTCCATGCAGTAGCGGCAACCGGTGCATGGGATAGTCCCGGAGGACAGGTACGACGCGGCCGCCCGGCTGAGGACGGAGCGCTCGCCTTCGGACAGGGGGCGGAAATCCGCCATTGTATTTAAATTATCCTCCACCTGCTCCATGTTGCTCATGCCGCTCAGGACGGTGAGCACGCCCGGAAGGGAAGCGGCGTACCTGATGGCCCACGACGCCGGGCTGGCAGACGGGTCTGCGCTTTTCAGGATGCCCTCTGCCTCCGGGTTGAGGTTCGCGAGCGCGCCGCCCCGAACCGGCTCCATTATGACCACAGGGATGCCCCGGGAGGCGAGTATTTCGTACTGCCGCTTTGCGTCGATGACCTCCCAGTCGATGTAATTGAGCTGTATCTGAGCGAAATCCCATTCCCAGCCGTTCACTATCTTCTCCAGAAGCTCTGGGGAGTCGTGCAGGGAAAACCCGAGGTTCCTGATGCGCCCTTCTTCTTTCTTTTTGCGCAGGAACTCGTAGGCTTTGTATTTTATCGCCATGTCATACGTCGGTCCCCCGATGTTGTGCAAGAGATAGAAGTCGAAATAATCCACGCGGCATTTTCGCAGCTGCTCGTCGAAAATACGCCCCAAATCCTCCCCCGATTCCAGCAGCCACACGGGCATCTTTGTGGCTAGGCTGTAACTTTCCCTCGGATATTCAGAGAGGGCTTCGCCGGCGAAGACCTCGCTCTCGCCCTCATGGTACACCCACGCCGTGTCGAAATAATTGACGCCCGCGCCTATGGCCTTATCGATCATGCGGCGGCCCGTCTCGCGGTCGATGTCTTTGGCGCTTGCGGATCTGAGCGGCAGACGCATGAGGCCGAAGCCCAGCAGCGATATCTTTTTGCCTATCCTATCGAACGATCTCATTTCCATGTTTGGTTTTCCCCCCTTAGATACCCCACATGCCGGAATGATTATAGCTTAAATTTTCCCAAGAAAATCCCATCTCTCGGGCGAAAAAACCGCCCGCGCCACTCAGTCATGCGCCATGCGGCCACCGTCTACCACGAACACGCTGCCGTTCACGCCCCCGCATCTGTCCGAGGCTACGAACAGGACGATCTCGGCGACTTCGCGCATCTCCACCATCCTGCCGATCGGAACCCGTTCCCTCAAGTGCCCCATCCAGCCATCGTTATTCAGGTTGTGTTCCGTCATAGGCGTCAAAACGTAACCCGGCGCGACAGTGTTCGTCACGATGCCTTTTGGGCCGCCCGCAACCGCGAAACTGCGCGTGATCGCGTGTATGCCCCCCTTCGTCGCATCGTAGACGACGTGCTTCTCGTCAGAGACCATCGCCCTGGTGGAGCCCATGTTGATTATCTTCCCATGACCCTGCTCCAGCATGACCCGGTAAGCGCTCTGCGCCATGAAAAAAGCGCCCTTCAAATTGACGCTCGTGATGGCATCCCAATCTTCCTCGGTCACGGCTTCAATGAGGGGCGTGCGCCTGGAAACCCCAGCAATGTTCGCGAGCACGTCCACTCTCCCAAAGTCACTCTTGACCGCGTCCACAGCCCCCCGTATTTCCCCGACCGACCTGACGTCGCACGCGTAAAACCTAGCGCTCCCCTGCCCTCTGGCATTGATCGCCGAGGCAACCTCATGCCCGGATTCTTCCTGAAGGTCCACGAGGGCGAGAGTTGCCCCTTCCTCCGCGAAAAGATCCGAAACGCACCGACCGATGCCGCTTGCCGCCCCGGTAACGATACAAACTTTGCCCTTCAATTGCATTTCGCCACTCTCTTTTCTTAATTATATTTTGAAAATTAAAGAATCACTACTTATCAGTATAGTTTTCAGGCAATTGACTGTCAATTATTCGCGGCCCTAAACGCCGAATGCGCTGCTAATCCCGGACTAGCCCTCCTGAGGGCCTTCGGGCCGGCCCATGTTTCTGGTGACGGCCATCAGCGCGGCCACTGCGATCAGAAGGACGGCGCTGCCGGCCAGAAGGGCGTAGTCCTCCATCCGCAGGATAAAAAACAGCAATATGTAGAGCAACCCCTGAACCCCCGCAGTCAGCGCGGCGGGCCGGCGGCTTTTCAGCGCGGAGCTCACGTAGCCAGCTGTCATCGCCACGTTGATCGCGGCGGCGAGCAGATAGGCTCTGGTGAACCCAATGTGCTCCGACAGGGCGAGCAGCGTCAGATAAAACATGGACAATCCGAACCCGATGACGCAGTACTGAACCATGCTAAGCCCCGTTTTATCCCTCCTGCGCGAGTAATTCTCGAAGATCGCCACACCCAGGAATGTGAGCGCGATGAACAGCACGGCGTATTTTGAGGCCCTGATCAAAAGCGAATAGTGAAAGACCGGCTCGAAGAATTCCACGCCAGCCACGTATTCCGTCATGTTGTGCCCCGCATATCCCGCCGGGGCCTCGGACCAGCGATCGTCAAAATCGTCTGGCGGGGCGACCGGCGCCCACGCGTCGAGGTCATCTGCCTGGGGGTAATTTCTGACCAGGTTCGGTATGTCCCATTCCGCTGAAAAGCCCTGCGGGGTTATTTCGCGCGACGAAGGAAGGCCGGAGCCTGTGAAGTTGGGGTGCGGCCACTCCGACGCGAGCTGGAACTTGTTTGTGACCCCGACAGGGGTCAAAAACAGGCGCCCCGAGCCGCCCGCCGACACCTGAAAGCTGAACTCGACCCGCTCGCCATCCTTAAAGCGCGAGATGTCGCCGCGGCTTGAAAACCCTGTCGGCAAAACCTTGATCCCTCCCGTCCCGGGCAGAAACGCGAGTTTTTCCCCAGCAAAGTTCAGGTCGCTGATGTTCCGGATGGCTTTTGTGCTGGAAAGCCCGACGGCGATCTCGACCTGGTCCCAGCGAATTTCGGCTATGTGCTGCCTGAGCCCGCTCAAATCGGGTTTCGCGAAAAAGCCCGAGACAGCCATGTCGGCGGTGTATACCCGCGTGGAATATATGCTGCGGCTTCGCAGCTCCGTCGCGACCTTGCCGTCGATGCTCAGTTCCTCCGGCAAAATCAGGGCTACGTGGTCGCTCTCGACGGTGCGATAGGCTTCCTTGGTCGTGCGGTCGCTGCCGCGCGCCTGCTCGGCGGCAAGCTCCGCCGCCGTCAGCGGAACGCTCTCCGACACGACGTACCTGACCGTGTAGGGCACGGACATCACCGGGCCAGTGAAGGTCTGGGGCGTGCCCCATGTGGAGGATATCTCGCGGATTACGCCCGAATAGCGGTTGAAGCGCTCCTGCGTGAGGTCATACACGAAATCGGTCGGAATGACCATGAGCCCGGCCAGAACCGCGACCGCAAGCATCCGTAGAGCCATCAGGGGCTTGGCTGGAAGCCGCCTTAAAGGGCGCAGGTCCCCCCATTTTGGCGCATGCTCCCCTTCCGGCGCCACCGCCCTCAAGCAAAGCCACAAAACGGTCAGCACAACGGCTGAGAGAACGATTGCGACGAAAAGAAAGAAAACTAGCGAAAACAGCATATCCACCTACCCCCATCATTTCGGAATTGACACCGTTTCGATTATAGACCATATCCCGCCGCCGCTCTGGGCAACGCCGAGGCAAAATGAGGAAAATTTTGGCAGATAAATAGATATCCATATATCGATATCACAATACCGATATTCCTTTTTTGTATCTTCCACCCGTACATAAGGCGCAGTAGCATTGCCGCAACAAAGGTTGTCTCGCCGTTCGACAAAGCGGCAAAATATTAGGAGGCGGTAATGTTGAGGATGGCTGAACTTCAGCGCGAAATACTTCAAAAAACTTCGCCAGGGATAGGGAAAGGCAACGACCCTATCAAAGAGGGCGCGAGCAAGGCCGAGGACGCGGACTTCTGCGGCGGGATAGTAGCGGAGACGCAGGTTGACAGCGTTTTATCTCTCTACGGCTGCATCGCCTCCGTGCGGGAGGCGCAAGGAATTTTCGCGGAATACGATCAGGAGCGAGTGGACAAAATCTTTTTGGCTGCGGCGAGCGCGGCGAACCAGGCGAGGATTCCACTTGCCCGCAGCGCGGTTCAGGAAACTGGCATGGGGGTTGTCGAGGACAAGGTGATAAAAAACCACTTCGCGGCAGAGTACGTCTACAACGCTTACAGGAACGAGAAGACCTGCGGCGTGATCGACGAGGATCCAGCCGCCGGGATCACCACGATAGCGGCGCCGGTCGGGGTGGTGGCCGCCATCATTCCGACCACGAACCCGACCTCGACCACGATATTCAAAACCCTGCTCGCTCTCAAGACGAGAAACGGCATCGTGATCAGCCCGCACCCGAGGGCCAGGCGCTGCACGGTGGAGGCCGCCCGCATAGTCCTCGAAGCGGCAGTCGCGGCGGGTGCGCCGGAGGGGATAATAGGCTGGATAGACGTCCCGTCGCTCGAACTCACCAACGAGCTGATGAAGGAGGCGGATATAATCCTCGCCACAGGCGGCCCCGGAATGGTCAAGTCCGCGTATTCCTCAGGAAAGCCCGCGCTCGGGGTTGGGGCAGGCAACACGCCGGCCGTGATCGACGAGACGGCAGACGTCGTGCTGGCGGCGGCGTCAATCGTTCACTCCAAGAGCTTCGACAACGGGATGATATGCGCGTCGGAGCAGTCGGTCATAGTGGTGGACGATGTCTATGACGAGGCCAAGGCCGAATTCAAACGGCTCGGGTGCTATTTCCTCGACGCCGACGAGACCGAATCAGTCAGAAAAACGATAATCATCGATGGCGTGCTGAACGCCAAGATAGTCGGACAGCCAGCCGGCAGGATAGCGGAAATGGCTGGGATCGCGGTCCCCGAGGGCGCTAAGATACTGATCGGGGAGGTAGAAAGCGTGGAGCCGTCGGAACAGTTCGCGCACGAGAAGCTCTCCCCCGTCCTCGCCATGTACCGCGCCTCGAACTTCGCCGACGCGATTTTCAAAGCCGAGCGCCTCGTGGACGCCGGAGGCCCGGGCCACACCTCGGTCCTTTACACGAAGGCAGGGCATGGGAACGGAAGGATATCCGAGTTCCAAGCGCGGATGAGGACAGGGCGGGTCCTGGTCAACATGCCCTCCTCACAAGGCGCTATAGGGGACATATACAACTTCAGGCTGGCGCCGTCGCTCACCCTTGGCTGCGGGACCTGGGGCGGCAACTCGGTTTCGGAGAACGTCGGGGTAAAACACCTCATCAACGTGAAGAAAGTGGCGGAAAGGCGGGAGAACATGCTCTGGTTCAGGTCGCCGGAGAAAGTGTACATAAAAAAGGGCTGCCTTGCGACGGCTTTGGGCGAGCTGAAACATGTGCTGGGCAGGAAGAGGGCGTTTATCGTCACCGACTCGTTCCTGTATTCGCACGGATATACGAAGCCTGTGACCAAGGAGCTCGACGCGATGGGCGTATCCCACACTGTTTTCTTCGACGTCGCGCCTGACCCGACTCTGGCCTGCGCAAAGGAGGGCGCGGACGCGATGCGGGCCTGGGCCCCCGACTGCATCATAGCCGTTGGAGGCGGGTCTGCCATGGACGCCGCGAAGATAATGTGGGTCATGTTCGAGCACCCGGAAGTCGATTTCGCCGACATGGCAATGCGCTTCGCCGATATCCGAAAGAGGGTATATACATACCCAAAAATGGGAGAGAAGGCTTATTTCATAGCTGTCCCGACCACGGCAGGCACCGGCTCCGAAGTGACGCCATTTGCCGTCATCACGGACCAGGAGAGCGGGATAAAGTACCCCCTGGCGGACTACGAGCTCATGCCGGACATGGCGATAGTCGATGCCGACATGATGATGGACGCGCCGCAGGGGCTGACCTCGGCGTCGGGCATCGACGCACTCACGCACGCGCTCGAAGCGTATGCGTCGATGATGGCGACCGATTACACAGACGGCCTCGCCCTTCGCGCGCTAGGGATTATATTCGAATACCTGCCGAGAGCCTACGACGACGGCCCTAACGACCCGGAGGCAAGGGAGAAGATGGCCAATGCGGCCACCATGGCGGGCATGGCGTTTGCCAACGCGTTCCTCGGCGTCTGCCATTCGATGGCCCATAAGCTGGGGGCGTTCCACCATCTGCCGCACGGCGTGGCGAACGCCCTGATGATAACCGAGGCGATGCGCTTCAACGCATCCGAGGCCCCGGCCAAGATGGGCACCTTCCCGCAGTACGGCCACCCCAACGCACTCGCCAGATACGCCGAGATCGCCGACTATCTGAAGATAAAGGGCAAGGACGGCGCCGAAAAGCTCGACGGGCTGACGGCCGCCGTGCGCGATCTAAAAGCGAAGATCGGAATCAAGCCGACGATAAGGGATTACGGCGTGGACGAACGGCATTTCCTCGAAACCCTAGACGAGATGACGGAACAGGCTTTCGACGACCAATGCACCGGCTCGAACCCGCGATATCCGCTGATGAGCGAAATCAAGGAT
>JAISQC010000083.1 GCA_031274465.1 Synergistaceae bacterium
GGGGGAATATTAAAAATATGAAGAAACGCGCCATTGTTTTGGGGAACGGTCTTGTTGGGTCGGTTATCGCGCTCGATATGGCGTCTGATGAGAAATACGACGTGACGGTCTGCGATGCGAACGTCGAGGCATTAAATGCGACGCGCAAAAAATCGGGAGATAAGATCGCCATTCGCTCAGACGTGGATTTCTCGTCCACGGACTCCATCAAAAACGCGGTCAGGGGGTTTGACATCTGCCTTGGAGCAGTTCCCGGCTTCCTCGGATACAACATGCTCGGCGCAGTCATAGAGGCCGGAGTGAATATCTCGGACATCTCCTTCATGCCGGAGGATTTCCGAGGGCACGACGCTAAAGCGAAGAGCGCCGGCGTGATATCCTACGAGGATACCGGGGTCTCGCCCGGTTCATCCAGCGTGTTGATAAAATACGCTTGCAACATGCTCGACGAGGTAGATGACGTGACTTATTTCGTCGGCGGGCTACCAAACGAACCCCAGCCGCCGTTCAACTACAAGCTCGTGTTCAGCCCGGATGACGTCATAGAGGAATACGTCCGCCCCGCGCGATGTAAAAAAGACGGGCGTATAGTGACTTACGACGCGCTCTCCGGCGTAGAGATCTTCGATTTCGATGTCCCGGGGTTCAAACTGCCAAAAATGGAAGGGTTTTACACCGACGGTTGCCGCACCCTGCTCGACACGATACCGTCGCCGAACATAGTCGAATACACGCTGCGTTATCCGGGGACGGCAAAAGACTTGGAGTTTCTGCGCTCGATAGGGCTTTTCGACAACAAGCCCGTCAGCGTCAAAGGAGTGGAGATATCCCCCCGCGCCCTTTTCGGGCATCTCGCATACCCCATGATGAAGCTTCGCGAAGACGAGAAAGAGTTTACCTTCTATCACGTCAAGGTAACGGGGAAAAAGGACGGCAAGGGCGTGTGCCACACCTTCAGCCTGTACGACGAGAAGGACATGAAGAGCGGGTATCCGTCGATGTCCCGGACGACGGGCTTCACCTGCGCCATAGTCGGCAGGATGATCGCCGAAGGCATGCTCGCCAACCCCGGCGTCAACCCGCCGGAAGCGATAGGCGACTCTCCGAAGGCCGCAGAATACCTCATCGACGAGCTAAAGCGCAGAAACGTGATAATCACCAGATCGACAAAGAACCTCTGATAGGCTTTAACGCGACCCGCCGCAGTCCATTGCGCCTATGGGGCACTGCGGCGGTGTATTTATAAATATATAGTTTTATTTTCACCACAAAAATTTATACGAGGAGGCATGAATGATGAGTGAGGAAGGACACGCAACGAAAACCGGCAGGCCGCCGACTTTCATCGAAGCCGTCATAGTCATAGTAATTGCGGCGTGCCTGATAGCGGGGGCAGTGAGGTATTGGGAGACAGACGTGCATATCGCGCTGGTCCTCTCGGCGACGGTGGCATCGGCCGTGGCGCTTTTCATACTGAAATACCCGTGGGCCGTCATCGAGGAAGGCATGATGGCGTCGATAATGATGGGAATGCAGGCCATCATCATACTATTCACGGTTGGCATACTGATAGGCACCTGGCTCTTGAGCGGCGTCGTGCAGACCATGATCTATTACGGCCTCGCAATATTGAACCCGTCGATTTTCCTCGTGGCGACGCTGATAATATGCAGCATCGTCTCGCTGGCGACGGGAACTTCGTGGGGCACTACCGGCACAGTCGGCATCGCCCTCATGGGAATAGCGGCAGGGCTTGGCGTCCCTCCCCCCGTTGCAGCCGGTTTCATCATTTCGGGGGCCTATTTCGGGGATAAGATGTCCCCGCTCTCCGATACGACCAACCTCGCTCCGGCAATGGCCGGAACGGATATCTTCCAGCACATCAAAGCGATGATCTGGACGACGGGGCCGACCTACGTGATCGTGATCGTCATCGCTGGCATCATGGGCGCCGGATACTCGTCGGGGGCGTTCGACACGGAGAGGGTGAAGGCGATCCAGGACCTGATGAGCATTGAATTTCGCATTTCGCCGATAGCCCTCATCCCCCCGATCCTCGTCATAGCCCTTGCGGCGTCCGGCAGGCCGGCGCTTCCGAGCATTTTCGCCGGCGCGCTCGCTGGCCTCGCCCTCGGCCTGTTCGAGGGCGCGTCGTTCGGAGCCATGCTCGACGTGATGCAGAACGGCTATACGCCGGTCCTTCCCGCGGAGATAACGGGGCTCGCCGAGGATATCCCGGCGCTCACGGCACTCATCTCCGAACGCGGCATCACGGGGCTCTCGACTGAATCTATAATTGGCGCAGCCGGGGTGCTGAACGAGCTTCTCGCCAGAGGCGGCCTGCAGTCCATGACGTGGTCGAACTCGCTGGTCCTGTGCGCTCTTGTTTTCGGCGGGGTGCTCGACCGCTGCGGGTTCCTCGAGGTGATACTGAACGTGATAATGAAGATCGTCAGGTCGGTGGGCGGATATGTACTGGCCGTCACGATCTCCTGCGTCTTCACGAACATGTTCGCAAGCGATCAGTACATATCGATAGTCCTTCCGGGCCGCATGTTCAAAAAAGCTTTCGACGACAAGGGCCTGCACCCGAGGATGCTGTCGAGGGCGCTCGAGGACGCAGGCACAATAACCTCGGCACTGATACCGTGGAACACCTGCGGGGCTTATCAGACCAATACGCTCGGGGTGCAAACCATGGATTATCTCCCCTACGCGTTCTTCAACTACCTGAACCCGGTAGTAGCCGTGATCATGACCTACATGGGCATCGGCATCGCGTGGAGGGGCAAAAACGGCGAGCCGGTGATGGGCAAGGTCAGGCCGGCCGATCTGCAATAGAATTTCTCGATTTTGGCCAAAAAGCCGGGGAAATTACGCCCCGGCTTTTCAATTTCGGTGTTATGGTACAACGGAGGTGAGGGTGGATGGCGTTTAGAGTCTACAGGGCGGATATCGTCGAACTATGGAAAAAAAATAAAACCGTCTGCATTACTGTGAGCCTCGAAGTGAGGCACAAGGATATGTCGGGCATAGTGGACAGGGGAAACGCGTTCGCCCTTGCGCCGCATGTGCCTAAGCTCGCCAACAAGCTCGGCCAGTACATAATGATCAGCAAAGGGCAGGTCGGGTTCGTGGACGAACGCATAATCGCGTTTTTCACGAAGCCCAAGGAATGCAAATTCGAGCGCTGCCTCCCAGACGAGGTCTACAAATACAGTTGGGGCCAGGAGATACCCGGAGGGCACTGCATGGCCGACCCGACGATAGTCGCACGCAGTGCGCGCCAACTGCAGCGCCTCGTGATCAAAGAACACCTGCGCGAGGTATACCTCCCGATCCCCGGCGTCATGAACGGACGGCTGGATGTCGATGACATAAGGGAGGGCCTTGACGTGCTCAAAAACTCATCGATTGTGAAAATGATCTCAAACCGCGACATAGAAGACGAAAACATCCAGATGCTGGATTTGGAGGAAGAACCTAAGGAAATGCTGAATAAATGTTCTTTTCGGTGAAATGGAGTAGATTCGTTCCCCGTCAAAACGGTTGTCGTGAAAATGGCCGCAGGCGTAGCAGAGCTACGTCGAGGATCATTTTTATGGCAAACGTGAAGAGGGGGAGCGAATATGCCCATTGCAACCAAAAGGTTGTTTATTCAGCGTTTCCCTAAGGTTATTTAATTGCCCTTCCCTATTTAAGGACAAAAAAGAGCGGAGGGGCGCGTTTTGAACGCGCCCCTCCGCTTCAATGTAAATCTGGCGGCGACCTACTCTCCCGCAAGTACCCCTTGCAGTACCATCGGCGCTGGGAGGCTTAACTGCCGGGTTCGGCATGTGTCCGGGTGTGGCCCTCCCGCCATTGCCGCCAGAAA
>JAISQC010000131.1 GCA_031274465.1 Synergistaceae bacterium
ATATTTCATATATAAATAGTATGAATAATGGGGGTTTGTCAATGCCGAAAAAGATGAAGCAGATAGCTATATACGGAAAGGGGGGGATCGGGAAATCCACCACCACCTCTAACCTGAGCGCCGCGCTATCCCAAATGGGTTTCAAGGTGATGCAGTTCGGCTGCGACCCGAAAAGCGACTCGACGAACACGCTGCGCAACGGGCAATACATACCGACCGTGCTGGACACGCTGCGCGAAAAGACCGCAGTCAAGGCGCACGAGGTCATCTTCCGGGGTTTCAACGGCATCTACTGCGTCGAGGCGGGAGGCCCTGCGCCGGGCGTGGGCTGCGCCGGCCGCGGCATCATCACTGCGGTCGAGCTGTTCAAGCAGCAAAAGGTGTTCGACGAGCTCGAGCTGGACTACGTGATATACGACGTGCTGGGAGACGTCGTCTGCGGCGGGTTTGCCATGCCCATCCGCGAGGGGATAGCCGAACACGTTTTCACCGTCTCGTCTTCCGATTTTATGAGCGTTTACGCTTCGAACAACCTGTTCAAGGGCATCAAGAAGTACTCCAATTCCGGCGGCGCCCTGCTGGGGGGCGTCATCGCCAATTCGATCAACGCGGGGTATTCGAAGGACATCATCGACGATTTCGTCTCGCGCACGAAAACGCGCGTGATGGAGTACATACCGCGCTCCATCACGGTGACGCAATCCGAGCTGAAGGGCAAGACGACCATCGAGGCCGCGCCCGAGTCGGATCAGGCGAAGGTCTATATGAGGCTGGCGGAAAAAATAGCCGCCCACGAGGTTTCCGACACCCCGTCCCCGCTTGAGGTGGGCGAGCTGCAGGCGTGGGCCGCGTCGTGGTCCGATCAGCTCCTTGCGCTGGAAAGCGGCGTCGTAGCCGGCGGGATCAAGTCCGGCATCTGACGGGCGGGCATGTCATGGTTAAGGCCGCGCAAAGCCTCACAGACCTGATAGGCAACACGCCGCTCCTGCATCCGGGCCGTTTTGCGCTCGGCGAGGAGCTTCACGCGTCGCTGTATCTGAAGCTGGAGTATTTCAACCCTGCCGGGAGCGTGAAGGACCGCATAGCGTACAGCATGATCGCCGACGCGGAGGAGCGCGGGCTTTTGAGCCGCGATTCCACGATCATAGAGCCGACCAGCGGCAACACCGGCGTGGGCATAGCTTTCGTCGCGGCCGCTCGCGGCTACAAAGTCATACTCACGATGCCGGAGACGATGAGCGCGGAGCGCAGGACGATAGTGAAGGCGCTTGGCGCGCAGTTGGTGCTGACCCCCGGCGCGGACGGCATGAAGGGGGCCGTGCGCAAGGCCGAGGAGCTGGCCTCGCAGATACCGGGCGGGATAATCCTGCAGCAGTTTGAAAACCCGGCAAACCCGGCGATCCATTACAAATCGACGGCGGAGGAGATCTGGAAGGACACCGACGGCGGGGTGGACATATTCGTAGCCGGCGTCGGCACCGGGGGCACAGTGACCGGCGTGGGGCAGAACCTCAAGGCGAAAAAAGACGGGGTGCGGATAGTCGCCGTGGAGCCATTCGAATCGCCGGTGCTGTCGGGAGGGGCCCCTGGCCCGCACAAGATACAGGGCATCGGCGCCGGGTTCGTCCCGAAAATATACGACACCGGGGTGGCGGACGAGATATACAAAGTGCGCTCGGAGGAGGCCGTCGATGCGTCGCGCCGCCTAGGGCGAAGCGAGGGCCTCTTGGTCGGCATATCGTCGGGCGCCGCCGCCTTCGCCGCGCTGCAGATAGCCAAACGGCCGGAGAACGCGGGCAAAATCATAGTGGCGCTCTTGCCGGACACCGGGGAACGGTACCTGTCCACCGTCCTGTACCAGTATCAGAGCTAAGATGAGGTGTTTCATTTGACATCGTTTGTTGAACGGCCACGTTCCGCCTGCGCCTTGTCGGGGGCATTGAGCACTTTTAGCGCGCTCCCGGGGGTAATCCCGATAGTGCATGCCGCCATGGGGTGCGGGGGCAACCTTAGCGGCGCCAATTCGTTCGGCGCCGGATACTGGGGCGCCGGATACTGCGGCGGGGGAAGCGTCCCTACGAGCGCCATAACCGAGACCGAGATAGTGTTCGGCGGGGATGAGCGGTTGAGGGAGGAGATAGAATCGACCATCGAGCTGATGGACGGCGCCCTTTACGTAGTCGCCACGGGCTGCATGACCGAGATGATCGGGGACGACACGAAGGGCGTTGCCGCCGACTTCGCGAGGGAAGGCAGGCCGGTCATCGCGGTCAGCACCCCGAGCTTCAAGGGGGATTCCTACGCCGGCTACGAGATCGCCTTGAACGGCATCTTCAACGAATATTTGGGCGGCGCCGCGAAAAAAGGCAAAGACCCGAGGCTCGTCAACATCTTCGGCGTCGTTCCGGCCTACGACCCCTTCTTCAGGGGCGACCTCGAAGAGATAGCCAGGCTGGCGAAAGGACTCGGGCTGGAGGCGAACACGTTTTTCACGCCGGACCAGACCTTCGAAAACGTCGAGCGCGCGCCCTCCGCTTCGCTCAACATAGTTTTCTCCCGCGCGTGGGGGACCTCGTTCGCCAAACAGTTCGAGGACGCGCACGGCACGCCGTATTGGGTGACCGACCTGCCGGTGGGCCCCGAGGCATCGGACGAATTCCTGTTCGGGCTGGCAGACCGCACTGGCATATCCCAACGGAAGGCGCGCGCCCTCGTCAAAAGGGAAAACGACGTTTACTACGGCTACTTCGAACGCACCGCCGACGTTTTCTGCGACTCGGACTTCAAGTTTTACGCGGTGACCGTGACCAACGCGAACTACGCGATCCCAGTCGCGCGCTACGCCCATCGCGAGCTGGGCTGGGTGCTGCTCGACTCGTTCGTGACCGACCAGCTGAGCGAACCGCAGAAAGACGCATTGAGCGGCGCGTGGTCGCGCACCGGCCTGCCCAGCGGCCTGTCGTACGAGGCGGACACCAGCCTGATAGCCCGCGCGATAACCCAGCGGCATCCCGAGAACAGGGGCCAGAGGTATTTCGATTCCCCGACGCCGCTGTTCATCCTCGGCAGCTCGCTGGAGAAAGCGACGGCCCTAAAGCGCGGCGCGAACCAGCTTTCGATAAGCTTCCCGGCGTTCAACCGGATGATAGTCGACAGGGGTTATGCCGGTTACAGGGGCGGCCTGCATCTTTTCGAGGACATCGTGGGCTCGCTCGTATTTCCAAAAGGATAGGAGGCGTTCAATGTCATATTACGAACAAGCCGTGCCGCCTGTGCGCGACCAGCGGCTCAAGATCGGAGACAGCTTTGCCGGCAGCGCGTGCGAGCTTCTGGATTGCGCTAAGGCCGGCTGCATGCTGCGGGGCAACCGCATGTTCTGGCAGACCGGCGCGTGCCAGATGGGGCTCACCCTGATGATGGCAGCCACCGTGGAGGGCGCCGCGATAGTGATGCACGGGCCGATAGGCTGCGGGACGCAGCTTCACGCGCTGAGCGTGCAGACCAACAAGGGCAAGGCGCGTCGGGGCAAGGTGCCGTCTCCTCCCGCCTGGCTGTCCACGAACCTGCAGGAAAGCGAGGTCATAGGCGGGGGGGAGCAGAAGCTTCGCGAAACCATCCTGTATGCCGACCGCGAGTTCCGCCCACAGATCATATTCGTGGTGGCTACCTGCGCGCCGAACATCATAGGCGACGACGTGGAGGAGATCGTGGCCCAAGTGGGGAAATCCACCGCCGCCCACGTAGTCAGCCTTCACTGCCCGGGCTTCAAATCCCGGGTGGTCGCTAGCGCCTACGACGCTTTCTACCACGGGCTGCTGAGGCATCTGCCGCTCGAGCCCGAGCCGTGGCGCGACTTTGTGCCGCTCGATGGGAACAGCCCGCAGGCCGGGATGGAGCGGAAGAAATACGAGTTTCAGAAGAGCCGGACCGTAAATTTGTGGAACGCCACGTCGATAGGCGCGAACGACGAGGACGAGCTCGTCCGTCTGCTGGGGGCGCTGGGGCTGAAGGTGAGGGTCTTCGCCGAGTACGCCAACGCCGACGAGCTGAGGCTGGTCAGCCAGGCCGCGCTGAACGTGAGCATGTGCAACGTCCACGACGATTACATGCTGTCGTTTCTGAAGGAAAAATTCGGAACCCCGTACATCGTCGCTGGGATGCCCCTCGGGTTTGCCGACACGCGCCGATGGCTTTGCGCGATAGCCGCGCATTTCGGCCTCGAGCGCGAGGCCGGCCGCCTCGCCGACGCCGAGGAAGCGAGCGCCCGCGCCGCGATAGAGCCGTTTTTGCCGAAGATCAGGGGCAAGCGCGCGCTGCTTTGCGGCGGCGTGGTGCGCGTCGGCAGCGAGGCGCTGATGCTCGAGGAATTGGGCATGAACGTCTTGGGCTTGCGAGCCTATCACTATGACGACGGGGCCGAGCCGATCTTCGAGCAGCTCGCCGGAGCGCTGCCCGACATCAGAGTGGCGGTCAGCAACCAGCTCTTCGAGCTGTGCAACCAGGTCAAAAAACTGAAGCCGGACCTCGTCATCTCGCACATGGGGACGCAGGGCACGCTCGCCAAGCTCGGGGTGCCGTCGGTGCAGCTCTTCGACGCGGACAAGTCGTTTTTCGGGTATAGCGGCCTGTTCTCGCTTCTGCGGCGCATCGCGTTCGCCTTCGAGAACACATCCTATCAGGAACGGCTCGCCGCGCACGTAAAGTTCCCTTACAGGGATTCATGGTACGAAAAAGATGCTTTTTATTACATTAAAAATCAGGAGAGATGACAATGAAAAAAAGCAATATTTCTAAAGTGGCAACAATGGTGTTTTCGTTACTCGTGGCGGCCGCCTCGCTCGTCGCGGTTTCGGTCTGCCTGACAGCGGCGGACGCGGCTGATATTTCAAGCCTGAGCGACGCGGAATATGAGGCCGCGTACAAGGCGGAGCCGGCTTCGAAGCGCGTCATCAACATAGGGTACGACGGGGGGCTCTGCCAGGCCGCGATACCGATCGCGCAGGCCAAGGGCTTTTTTGCCGCCGAAGGGCTCGACACCAAGCTCACTAGGTCGGAATCCGCCCGCGACGCGATAGCCGGGGGCAAGATCGACACGTCCGCCGGGATGATAGCGGCATGGCTCAAGCCCGTCACCAACGGGGTCGATATCGTCTTCACCGTTGGGCTTCACACCGGCTGCGCGTCCGCCATAGTCCTCGCCGACTCCGGCATCGAATCTTTCGAGGAGGTCAAGGGGGAGACGATAGCGATCAACGGGGGGATAGGGGGCGTGTACCACAACATAGCGTTCCGGTTCGTGGCCCACGACGGCTTCAAGGCGGCGGACTTCAAATGGAAGGATTTCCCGGCGGATCAGAGCCTGTTGGTGCTGCAGCGCGGCGAAGCCAAGGTCGCGGTGCTGTCCGACCAGTTGGCAGAAAGATGGGTGCAGGAAGGGCATGCGAAGCGCATACGCTCGCTCACCTTCGACAAGGATTTCGCCGACGAATCGTGCTGCGTGATGGGCATTTCGGGCAAATTCCTGAAGGAAAACCCGATCACCAGCGAAAAGATATCGCGGGCGATTTACAGGGCGAGCCTTTGGCTGAACGAGAGCCGGGGCAATCGCGAGGAGGCCGCGAAGATACTTCTGGACGGCGGGCATATAAGCGGCACTCCCGAATACGCGCTCTCCCTTCTCGACATGTACCGCTTCGGCATCGATAACGCGACGGCCGAAAAGTCGCTGTACGATTCCGTTGACGAATACAAGGCGCTCGGCGTCTTGGACGAGAAGGTGGACGTGGAGGCCATCAAAGCCCAGATATGGAAGCCTTTGGATTTGGACAGGGCCGCCAAATAAAGGAAACGCGAACCCGACGATGAACGAGAAAACAGCTTCGGCCACCTCCGGCGCCATGCACCTCATGAGCGAAGCGAATGTGCAAAGCCGCGCTCCCACCCTGTGGGAGCTGCGGCAGATAGAGGCCGCGCCGAAATCCAAGAGCAGGCTGGCCGCCGACAGGGCGGTGGCGGCCCTGCCGCTGGTCATGGGCGTGCTGGTGATAGCCCAGTACAAGAAAGCGCCGAACGCGGGAAACGCCGTCGCCACGGACACCTACGCGTATTTTATCGCTTTGCTGGCGTCTGCCGTGCTGGCCATGCTCGTCGCGTCTTTTTTCTCAAAGAAGGCCTATGCGCGGCTGCTAGAAAAAGCCCCTCTTTACACCGCTGGTTTCCTGCTGTTCGCGCTTTACGACTACGCGACGCTCAAGACTGGCATCCTGCCCCTGCCTTATTTCCCTTGGCCCGACCGCATTCTGAACGGCATCTACGAGGACAGGGCGCTGTTGCTCGATTGCATAAAAAACTCCCTGATCCTGCTCTTTTCCGGCTATTTCGCCGGAGTCGCCGCAGGGCTCGCAACCGGCCTGTCGTCCGGCCTGTCGGCAAGGGTGCGCTACTGGGTCATGCCGCTGATTCAGATACTCGGCCCGATACCTTCGACGACATGGCTGCCCATCATACTGATAGTGGCGTCCTCGCTGTTCGGCGGAAGCGTGTTCCTGATAGCCCTCGGCGTGTGGTACCCGGTTACCATGTCATCCATGACCGGCGTTTTGAACATACCGAAGGTGAATTTCGAGGTGGCCCGCACCTTGGGCGCGAGCAGGGCGCGGATGCTGTTCAAGGTGGCCCTGCCAGCCGCCATGCCGAATATCTTTCAAGGGCTCACCCAGGGGATGAGCGTCGCCTGCACCGCGCTGATGGTAGCCGAAATGATGGGAGTGGAGTCCGGCCTCGGATGGTACATCAATTGGCAGAGGGGCTGGGCTGAGTTCGCCAAGATGTATGGCGCCGTCATAGTCATATGCATAACCTTTACCGTCGTCAACTTCGCGCTCAAGCTGATAAAGCGCCGCGTGCTGAGATGGCAGGAGGAACGCGCGGATTGAGCGGGCGCGGCGGCCATATCGAAATAAAAAACGTGTCGAAAATATTCGCTCGGCCCGATCTGAACTCGACGCTCGTCGCGCTCGAAGGCGTAGATATGGAGGTCCGCCCGTCGGAGTTCATCTCCATAGTCGGCACGTCCGGCTGCGGGAAATCGACCCTGTTGCGCATCATCGCGGGGCTCGAGGCCGCGACATTCGGAGGGGTGTTTTGCGACGGCGAGCCGATACTGCGCGCAAACCCCAAGCGCGGGCTGGTGTTTCAGGAGAATTCCCTTTTCCCGTGGCTGACTGTGAGGGGCAACATAGCGTTTGGCCTCCACGCCACCGGAAAGTACAGGGAGAACGCGGGCCTTGCGGACAGGCTCATCTCGCTCGTCGGATTGTCGGAGTTCGCGAACTCGTACCCGCACCAGCTGTCCGGCGGCATGAGGCAGCGGGTGTCGCTGATCCGCGCTTTGGCCGTCTCGCCGGACGTGCTGCTGCTCGACGAGCCGCTCGGCGCGCTGGATTCGTTCACCCGGATGAACATTCAGGACGAGTTGCTGAAGCTCTGGCGCGAGAACGGAAATACAATGATACTCATAACGCACGACGTGGACGAGGCGATATATCTCTCGGGACGCATCTACATAATGTCGCCGAGGCCGGGGAGGATCTCCGGCGAGATAACCCTGCCCATGTCGTATCCGCGGAACCGCAGTTCGTCGGATTTCGTGGAGGTCCGCAACAGGATCCTCAAAAAACTCAATTTCGCCCGCGAAGAGCGCGAGGACTACAATCTGTAGGGAAACGCCAAATAAATAACCTTTTTCCATAGAGCGTCATTTCCACTTGATGAACTTGACCTCGAAGAACTTTATCATTTTGTTGATGGCGGTCACCACTATGCCGATCAGTATGATATTCCTCCTAGCTTTGCATCGTTTCATCAGACGATTTTCGATATCCCCATGAGCGAATCGATAAAAAAACAAGGACATCGCTCCGACTCGGAATTGCAGAGAGTCCGCATGTGC
>JAISQC010000174.1 GCA_031274465.1 Synergistaceae bacterium
ATTGTTCCGAGTGTTGACGTCAGCTCCGTTTTTAATCAATATTTTTATTACGTCCGCGTTGTTATTGCGCACGGCCGCATACATCAGGGAGGTTCCTCCATCATCGTTCCGCGCGTTGACATCAGCGCCGTTTTCGATGGCCGCCTGAACCTCGGCTGGCAAACCATTTTCGCAAAGCCTGAAGAATTCTTCATCGCTCATAGCCGCGCTTGCAGGGTTTGATGCCGTGAAAGCGAGAAAAAGAACCGACATGGCATACAAATATTTTTTCATGATATACATGCTCCCTCCTGGGATTTTAGAATTCCGGGCGTTTTTTGGGCAGCTCTGGGGCGATTTTTTTCGCATCGTCTGCCGTGATAGGCTCTATTTTGTCGCCGCGCCTCACCACGTCTCCGTTTCCCAAAACGGCGGAGCAAACGCTGTACCCGGCTTCGCTTCTGTCAACCCTTAGCAGAGCGAGAGGTGTTTTCTCCTTCGCCAGCGGCTTGCCGTCTATGCCGAGGACATCTTCTCCGTCGGCGTAGGCCAAATAGAGGTGACCCGTCCTGGCGCCAAGTTCGGATCCAACGTCTATCGTGAATTTGCCGCGCTTTTCGGACACGACGTAAGAGTATTCCCCGGCGATCTCAGTGCGTATCATATGGGACATGCGCCAGACCGCGTCGGATATCGCGTGTACGGATTCCCGTTCGACGGGGGCTGATGCCGCTGCGTACATTTGGGGCAAAGATCGGTTCAAAATGGGCAAGACGGAGTTTCCTTGGGCCGTGGCATAGTTAGACGAGGTTCCGCTTTCCGACAAAGCAAGCACGACTTCCGACGTATTCACGTCCACGACCCTGGCCTGTATCGTCGCGCTGATGTCCGATATCTCGCCTGTCATTGTCTGCAATGGCCTGGGGCCTTTTTCGAGTTCTGTTATAAAGCCAAGCATTACGTACTGAAGGCCGGCGATCCTTCCTATTTCCGCCGCGCCCGACAGGTTGTCGAGGTTGGCTTCCAATCCGAACTTGACGCCGATGGCTTCCATCGTCTTGCCGTCCATCACGACGATGGATTTCGAGCCGGCCAGTGCGTTGATCAGCAAGTCGGTGATTATTTCAGCCTGTGCGTCAGTCAGGCTCTCGGCCCTGCTGGAAAAAGGCATGACCCCGAGGCGGATTTTGCCGTCTGCCGCAGCGCCCGCCGAGCAGATGAGAAGACAGGCCGCGAACGCGGCAAAAAATATTCTCCCCAAACGCTTCATATCCGATCCCTCCTATGGGGATTTTAGAATTCCGGGCGTTTTTTGGGCAGTTCCGGGGCGATTTTTTTCGCATCGTCTGCCGTGATAGGCTCTATTTTGTCGCCGCGCCTTACCACGTCTCCGTTTCCCAAAATGGCGGAGCAAACGCTGTACCCGGCTTCGCTTCTGTTAACCCTTATCACGGCCAGGGGGATTTTCGCGCGTCCCAGCGGCTTGCCATCTATGCCCAGAATTTCATGCCCCTCAGAGTAAGCCAAATAAAGGCTGCCGGGATTGACCCCCAGTATTAAGCCTACGTCTATCGTGAACTTGCCGCCATTTTCCGACACAACGTAAGAATATTCCTCAGCGATCTCGGCGCGTATCAAATGGGCCATGCGCCAGACCGCGTCCTGTATCGCGTGCACGGATTCCCGCTCCATGCCGCCTGATTGGGCCATCGAATATCCCTCCACGGATAAGGCGGTTGAATGGTTCGACGAGATTCCTGTTTCCGACAAAGCCATCACGACTTCCGACGTATTCACGTCCACGACCCTGGCCTGTATCGTCGCTTTGGTCGGCGGAATATTTTGGCCTATGCCAAATGATGCTGTCTGAGATTTGGTTTCTTTTTCGAACTCTGATATGAAGCCAAGCATTACGTACTGAAGGCCGGCGAGCCTTCCGATTTCCGCGGCGTCAGACGGGTCGCTGAGGCCGGAGAGACTCATTTGGCGTTCATCTCCGATGGATTCTATCGTATCGCGGTCCACTACGACGATGGATTTCGAGCCGGCCAGGGCGTGGATGAACATGTCGGTGATTATCCCAGCTTGCGCGTCAGTCAGGCTCTCGGCCTTGCTGGAAAAACGCATGACCCCGAGGCGGATTTTGCCGTCTGCCGCAGAGCCCGCCGAGCAGAAGAGAAGACAGGCTGCGAACGCGGCAAGAAATATTCTCCCCAAACGCTTCATGTCAGGTCCCTCCAGTATCACCCGGCCATTCGTCAATCTTCTTCCTCGAAGCCCTCGTTGCCTTTTAGAATGATGGTCTTTCGGCGCGAGTCGCCGAACTTTATCGCGAACGATTTTTCGAACGGGTCGTCTACGATTATCTGGCCAGGGTAAAATTCCCCCGTGACGATGCGATAGACCGGGTCCAGCGAGAACCTGTAGAGGACGTTCGGGTGAAGGTCGGCGACGGACACCTGCCTGCCGGCCATGGAAAATCCTATCTTCAAAAAACAGTTTTCCGCGTATTGCCTCTCCAACTGGGGGATCTTGCGGTCGGACTGTATGAGCAGGAAGCCCTTTTCGCTGTCCATTATGGAGCCGACGAAGGCAGGCGCGCCGAACGGGAAGTCGCCGAAATAAGTGACTGCGTAACCGTTCGAGCCCCCCAGATTGACCGGCATCTGGACGGAATTTGTCGAGAGCATCTCGTTGCCGATGTGATAGCTGTTGATGATCGTCACGTTGTACGTCGTCTTCCATGTGAACTCGGAGCTGCTGCTTTGGTCCTTGCTTCCCGGCGCTACGGCGCCGACGATCCAAGCCAGGGCCAGCGGTTTTAGGGCCGACTCTGAGACGTCGTTGAACGTCTGGAAGATGGCGATCCTCTGAAATTCGTTGCTGCGGTTCTTTAAAACCAGCGTGAAGCTTTCCCCGCTTATCATTTAATCCCAGCTCCTTGTCAATGTGTCGGCGCGCCCAAGCCGCTCTACCACGTCGGCGGCTCGCATCTGCGGCAGGGCCTGAATCCGCGTTCCTTCGCGTTTGAAACGGAAATGGCGGTCACGCCGCCGCCCTGGCGGAGCGCCAGGCAACTGCGCCTGTGATAGAACGTATTGGGGCGCTTTATGTATACCGTGGTAAAAGGGAAAGCCTGAACCGGCGTCCGTCCGGCGTAGAGCAGCATCACAGCGGCAGAGATCAAAATTATCGCGACCAACCTACGGGTGGGGAACTTCATGCAAATCGCCCGGCCTTTCCGCAAATGTATTTTGTTCCGGCAATTATATCACCTAATGACGCAGGCGGCTCACGACATGACCGGCACGAGGCGCGACTCCGCTTTCAGCCTCGGGGAGTCGGTCAGAGTCTCCCAAATTTCCGTGGCGGCGCGCTCGAAGCGCAGTATCTCGCCCGCGTAAGGGCTTGCCTTGCGCCTCGGCGCTCCCGATATCACCGGGAGCGTGGCGGATTTCCTCATCTTTGCCAAAAGCTCCCTTCCGGTGGGGTTCGCGCCCAAAACCCTTATATATGCCGGGCCGTTCTTCTGAAATTTCAGGCTGGCGTCCCTCCTCAGGTTGAGCAGCATGTGGATGCAGTAGCGCCGTATCCTCCCCGCCGGGTATCTTCTGCTGGTGCAGAGGCTCACGAAGGAGCCAAGCGAATCGGCCTCATACGCGCATCTGGCCATCCTGTTCTCCAGCCCCTCGCCCATCTCCGCCAAGTCGGACAGCTCGCCCGGCGAGGCGCGAAGCATGGCCTGCCTCACCGCCCTCCACAGCCTGTCATCGCTCAGCGCGGCATGGCCGCTTTCTATCGAGCGCTTCAAGATGCGCGAGCTGGCATCCGGCAAGAGCGAATACGCAAATTCGCGCTCAGAGCGCAGGAGCAGGTTCCTTATGGCCGTCGCGCTCGCGATTTCCCCCGGCGAGGCGCGCGCGTCGTGAAAACGCGCGCCTATCCTCTCCACGGCAATCGTTTCGATCGGGTAGCCCTTCTCCCTGATCCGCTTAATGTAAGCGAGGGCGAGGCTGTTGTTGGGATGCCTCA
>JAISQC010000197.1 GCA_031274465.1 Synergistaceae bacterium
GCGCAGCAGCAAAACCCGATACAGGGGAACGAGATATGGAAGGTCACTCTGCAACAGCCCATACAATCCTCGCCCGCCGTCTCCAATGGGGTCGTGTATTTCGGCGCCAACGACGGCGCGATGAGGGCGGTGAGAGCGGCCGACGGGAGGGAGCTTTGGGCGTTTCAGACCGACAACTGGATATCCTCGTCGCCTGCCGTCGAGGGCGGAATTGTGATATTCGGATCGTACGACGGGAAGGTCTACGCGCTCGACGCGCCGAGCGGAAAGCTCAAATGGCAGTTCACCACTCACAACAGCGTCGCGTCGTCTCCCGCGATATCGGGCGGGCGGGCATATTTCGGTGGGATCGACGGCAACGTCTACTGCGTGGACATAGCGACCGGCTATAGGAAGTGGAGCTACAACGCGGGGCGCGAGGTCTACGGATCGCCCTCGGTCGCGGACGGCGTGGTCTATGTCGGAAACCACGACGGCAAAATGATGGCGCTCGACGACGCGACGGGCAAACTGAAATGGCGGGCGATCGTGGGAGGTCCGATAACGGCAGGCCCGGCCATCGACGGCGGAATGCTCTACTTCGGAAGCTGGGACGGCAAGCTCTACTGCGCTGACATAAAAAATCAGGCGGTGATACGGACGTACGACTCGGGCGGATCGATAGAATCCTCCCCCCTCGTCGCGAACGGCCGGGTATACTTCGGCAACATAAACGGCGTGATGACCGCGCTCGACGCGAAGACCGGCAGGTTGCTGTGGAGGGTGGAAACCGGCGCCCGCGTGGCGTCGTCGCCATCAATCAGCAGCGGCAGGATATTCTTCGGCAACGACGGGGGGGACATCTATGCGCTCGACGCAAACAGCGGGGCCGCGTTATGGAAGCTGGAGGCATCGGGCGCGGCGGATGGCGCCCCGGCTGTCGGCGGCGGAGCGATGTTTGTTGCTGCCGCCGACGGGTCGCTGCGCTGCATTAGATAGTCATAGCCACGGCGATTCGACGCGCATCAGTTCTGTCGCCGAGGGAACGCCCTCGCCATCGAATCCATATTCCTCGCGCAGCATCCTCATTATCCGAGGAAGGCAAAACCCCCCTTGGCAACGGCCCATCATGGCGCGCGAGCGATACTTCACGCCGGCAAGTGTCGGACGCGTGAGGGGGGTTTCTATGGCGTCGCGCACCTCGCGCTTCGTCACCCCTTCGCAGCGGCAGACTATTTCGCCGTAGTCTGGATCTGACTTCGCAAGTTCGATGCGGGTTTCCATGGGCAGCAGGGAAAAACGCTCGGCAAGCCCCGGTCTGCCCGCGACGAAATTTTTCCGCAACGAGGGCTTCGCGCGGCGGACGATGAGGTCTCCTACCATTTCCGCTATCGCCGGGGCGCTCGTCAGGCCTGGGCTTTCTATGCCCTGAAGCCTGATAAAGCCGGGGACGCGAGCGCCCTCTATCGTAAAATCGGCGTTCCCTCCCACTGCCGGCGGGGTCTGCTTGGGGCGGTTGCCCGAGAAACTGCGTATATAATCCCCGGCGCCGAGCGACGGCAACAGCCGGCGCCCCTCGCGCCGCAGCGTCTCCATTACAGGCGCGGTCGTCGAGCAGTCCTCCCTGTCCGGGCCCGGGACGTACTCGGCGCTCGGCCCGATCAATATGTTTCCATCGACGGTCGGAGTGAGGTGTATCCCGAGCCCCGGGTCGTTAGGCCCCGGCACGGGGTAGATGAGGGTGTTGAGCGCGCCTTCGAGCCGCTTGTCCAGCACGAAATACTCGCCCCGGCACGCGTATATGGTTCCGTCGTCCACCCCGAGCATGCGGCTCACTTCGTCCGAATAGAGCCCTGCGGAGTTGACGAGCGTCTTTGCCTTGAAGGTTTTTTTCCCTCCGCCAACCGCGTCGCGCGCCGCGACCTCGAAAATCCCATCGCGCGACATGGCGGCGGATTCGACCTTATGCGACATGCAGAACTCGACTCCGTTCGCATGGGCGTTTTCCGCCAGAGCCATGGCAAGCCCGTAAGGCGAGATTATCGCGCTCGACGGCGTCCAGAGGCCGAGCATTCCGCCAATCCCCGGCTGTATGCGGCGCATGGCGGAATTATCCATCAGCTCCATGCCGGGAACGCCGTTGGCCCTGCCCTGTTCATACTGCCTGTAGAGGCCCGGCAGGTCTCTGTCGTCCAAAGCTATCGTGAGCTTGCCCGTCCGGCGGATGGGCACCTTGAGTTCGGCGCAGATCCCGTCCATCATCGCGTTGCCGCGGACGCTCAACGCGGCTCGCAAAGTCCCCGGCGCGTAGTTTATGCCGGAGTGCAGCACCCCGCTGTTGCGGCAGCTCGTCCCAAACGCCGCGTCTGGCTCTTTTTCGATCACTGCTACGCTCAGGTCGTAACGCGCCAACTCTCGCGCAACCGCGCACCCCACGACCCCCGCTCCGATTATGAGGACGTCCCGTATGCCCCCGTCAAACATCATGGAAACTGGGCTTCCTGCCTTTGAAAAACGCGAACCTGCCGAAACCGGCGCCCTTCAGAAATTTTACGGCCCCGTCCAGCTCGCCGCCGACCCGCGCCGCAATGTGCGCGTCCGAGCCTATGGTGAGTACCTCCCCCCCGACCCTGCGGAACGCTTCCAGTACATCCGCGTCTGGCAGGGGATGGCCCAAACCGCGCCCAAGCCCCGACGAATTCACCTCTATCCCCTTGCCTGCGGATGCGACCACCTTCAGTATCTCCAAAACCTCGCCGCCGTAAGACGATAAATCGAGGCGGCATCGCGCCGATTCCGACATGTAGCGCTCCTGGTAATTGATGTGCCCCAGCACGTCGTAGCAGCCGCTCTCCGCAAGTTCCAGCAATTCCTCGTAATACCCGCGCATCATCGCGTCGATGTCGGCACGGTCGTAATCGATGTCGTGATAATCCAAATCTCCCCTCCTGCGATGCAGGGAGCCTATTACGAAGTCTATATCCCCGTCGGCCAGTATCTCGCGGGAGAGAGGAACGTCATGGTGGGGTTCGCCCAGCTCGCACCCCACCGATATTTCGAGGATCCCGTCAAAGGCTTCCCGCAGGCTCGCCACCTCGGATTTCAGGCCGTTTATGACGCCGAAGCACGCATCCCGGCCAGCGTCTACATCGCAGTGATCCGTGAACGCCACTCCGGCGAGGCCCCGCGACACCGCAGCCTGACATAGCGGCAGCACGGCGCAGGACGCGTCAGCGGAGTGGCGCGTGTGAACATGAGAATCGTAATACGTTTATTATCCCTCCCGTTTGAGCGGCATCGACATGCACCTCGGGCCGCCCCTCCCCTTGCCGAGCTCGGATCCGTTTATCTCGTGCACGGTTATGCCGGCTTCGCGCAAGGCTCTGTTCGAAACGGTGTTGCTCTCGTAGGTGACGACGACGCCCGGCGCTATGGCGAGCGTGTTGGTTCCGTCGTTCCATTGGTCGCGAGACGCCTCGATCAGGTCGCCGCCACCCGTCTCAATGCACTTGATTTTATCCAGTCCGAGGTTTTTTTTCAAGCAGCCCAGCAAACCCCCCGACTCGGTTATGCTGGCGAGCCTCCCGTCATCCTCGTAGTCCAGCTCCCAGACCCGCATCGTCTCGGAAACTCCGGGGTAGATCGTGAACGCATCCCGGTCCACCATCGTGAATACCGTGTCCAGGTGCATGTAAGCCCTCTGTTTGGGTATGTCCACCGCGACCACTTTCTTTATTCCGATCTCGGAGGCCAGCATGCTCCCGACGTTCTGTATCGTCCCCGGAGTGCTGCGCTGGCTCACCCCTATCGCGACGCAGCTCTCGTTCAGGATGAGGAAATCGCCGCCCTCGATGATGTTCGGATATCGTTCGGCGCGATCAGCGCCGAAAATAATTTTCACGCCTCGGAAAAGGGGATGGTGCTGAAAGATATACCTGGCGTAAAGGGGCTCCCTCCTGCGGGCCGGGAATCTCATCGCGCACAGGACCACCGCGTTGCGGACGAAGAAATACGGATCTCGCTGAAAATAGAGGTTGGGGAGGGGATAGAAAAAAAACTCGCCCTCTTCGGCCGACATGAAAACCAAGCTTTTGATCCGGCCCATGCGCTTCTCGGCTTCTTTTTTCGTCATTCCGCCTACGAGGGTCGATGCAGCATCTTCGGCGCTCATCTCCATGATCGCCGACTTCAGAGCGTCCGCCAGGCTGCGATCCCTCGCCTCGAAGAGCAGCAAATCGTCGAGCAGGCATGCCCGGACCTCCGGGTCGCGCACGATGTCCGTCAGGCAGTCCTGAAAGTAAACCACCTCCGCCCCGTTTTCGCGAAGGAGCTCGGCGAACTCGTCGTGGTTTTTCTGCGCGCGCTCCACCCAAACTATCTCGTCTATCAGGAGTTCATCCTTGTTGTCGATCGTGATGCACTTCAGCTCCCGCCCCGGCCTGTGAAGAAAAACCCGGCGCAGGGCGCCCGTCTCCGAACCGACATAAACTTCTCCCCCGCATTCGCAGCTCACATCAAAAACCTCCCAGCCGTTTGTGGTTTGTGATATAAGCCATTCTACAGAAAAATGAAATCTCAGCAATGCAAATTTCACTTATAAAAAAACGGACAATCTGCAAAAAAGCCGGGCATCGACTCAGCCCGGCTTGACTTCGTTAGATTATGGCGCGATTTTATTTCAAGTTATTATTTCATCAGGTCGAGAGCCGCGTTCCAAACGGTTTTCGCCGTGTCCACCACTGTCAGGTTCGCCTCGTAGGCCCGGCTTGCGACCATCATGTCGGCCATCTCGCGGACCACGTTCACGTTCGGGTAAGCCACATAACCGTCCGCGTTCGCGTCGGGATGGTCCGGCTGGTATGCGAGGCGCGGCGGCGTCGCGTCCGTCCCTATGTCGGAGACGCGCACCCCCGAGGCCGAATAAAAACCAAACCAGCCTTTCGCCATGCGGTTGTCCTGCGCGCCCACGGCGTCCATCATCCTTTCCTGAAAGACGGGAACCCGCCGCACGTACGGGCCGCCCTCCTGGGTCCGGGTCGTGTTGACGTTCGCAAGGTTCCCCGAGATTGTGTCCATCCACAGGCGGTTTGCTGTAAGCCCGCTGCCCGCTATGTCTATTGACCTGAAAATCCTCATTTTTAAGCGCCGCCCCCTATCGCCTTGCGGTACATCGCTATCTTGCGGCCCATTATCCTAGTCATAGCCTGGTACGACATGCGCGTCTCGGCCAATCTGGCGGTTTCTGTCTCAGGATCGACGTTGTTCAAGTCGAGCCTGTATATCTCGTACCCTACGGACCTGTCGGCCGGGACAACCTCATTCACGCTCGCCCTCACGTTGGAAAAATGCCTTTCGCTCGTGCGCTTCATGGGCAATCTGCTCGGAGCGTCGATGACCTCTTTGAGCTGATCCTCGAACGAAACCTCGCGCCTCGCGTAACGCGGCGTGTTCATGTTTGCGATGTTGTGGCTGGTGGCCTCCATGCGCCTGGCAAGGCCCCCGATATCTTTTTCGATGACCCCCCATGCCAAATCTCCGCGCATACGCCACACCACCTTCCGTATTTTATTCTCGGACGCAACAGCCGGCGCCTTGAGGGGAAACGGCCCCGATTGCCAGCCGAACTTCAACGGATCGCCGCCCGTCATCTTGTTAATATCAATGATTTCGGATATCATTTGCTGATTATTCGCAAAAAATCACGATGTCGCACGAGGAGGCGCGCTTTGAAATGATGAAAAGAAACCCGCTGGTGATGGTCCCCGGACCGACTCCGGTGGCCCGTTCGATACAGGACGCGATGGGCCGCGAGACCATATCCTACAACGACCCGAGGCTGGTCGCGGATTTCAGGGTGCTCCTGGACAATTTGGCGTCGCTGTGGAAATGCGACGGAGTAACCTTTGTCGTAGCAGGCTCTGGGACCATGGCGATGGAAATGGGCATCGTCAACGTAGCGTCGCACGACGACAGGGTCCTTGCCTGCACCAACGGCTACTTCGGGGACAGGTACGTTGACATTTGCTCGCGCAAGGGATTTGAGACGGAAGTGCTGAGGGCAGAGAAGTGGGGAAAATCCGTGACCGTAGGAGAGATCGACGCGAAGCTAAGCGAAAAGAGATTCGACATCTTGGTGCTGACGCACGTCGAGACATCGACGGGAGTCGAGTTCCCATTGCGCGACCTCACGAAAATGATGCGCTCAAGCCACCCAGAAGTGCTGGTAGTGGTGGATGGCGTCGCCTCTATGGGCGGCGTCGAATTTTACATGGACTGGGGGGTAGACGTCATGCTCACCTGCTCGCAGAAATGCTTCGGCATATCCCCCGGGCTCGGCATCCTCTGGGCCAGCGAAAGGGCTGTGGAAAAACGCCGCTCCATGCCGCCCATAACGGAGTCCTACGTCGATTTCGAAAAATGGATACCAGTCATGAAGGACACTATGAAATACTGGGGCACCCCTGCCGTCAATATGATTTGGGCGCTGTGCGAATCGGTCCGCATAATCATGGAAGAGGGGCTGGAAAACCGCTTCAGGCGGCATAGGGCGTATTCCGCAGCGATACGGGCGTCACTTGCCGCCATGGGGTTCGAGACTGGAGCGGCAGAGGGAGTGAGGTCCCCGACGGTCACAGTAGCCCTCTACCCCGAGGGGGCAGGGCTCGACGACAACGCATTCCGCAGCGCCGTTTACGGCGAGGGGGCGCATGTCGCCGGTTGCCTCGGCGATTTCGCCGGACTCGGGTTTCGCATAGGACATATGGGCAACATCGACGAGCACACGTTGATCTCGCTGATGGCGTCCATCGAGCGGGCCTGCATAAAGTGCGGTTACAAAATTGAACCGGGCGTAGGACTTTCAGTCATGCAACGCGCCCTGCTTGAGATGTGAGGTTTGTCCCATATATGTCGGGCATTGACAAAAAAGCAAGCCAGAAGTAACATTTCGGCATTGCTTTTTTAGCCCCGGATGAGGGCAACGGTGCCGACAAGCGGCAAAATGCCCTTTTTCCCCCCGCTTATGCGGGGGGTTTTCTATTTTGGCATAAAAAATAATGTTCTAGACGTGTACCATCCTGTTTATTTTATTACAATAATTTTATGGGAATTTTTCACGCGAAACTCTCTCAATCGCGCATTCTCTGATACAATCGATATGAAAGCGGCGCAGAAGCGCCAGCGCAAAAAAATGCCATGGGGGGCTGCCATGCAGGGGCTTTTGATCCTTGGAGTCATAATAGCGGCAATCGTATTTCTGATGCCTGTGATAGTCGGCG
>JAISQC010000027.1 GCA_031274465.1 Synergistaceae bacterium
GGCACTCTCGACTGCGGCGGGGTCGAGAACCGCAAGCAGAGCCGCTCCAAGTACGGCGCCAGGGCGCCAAAGAAGTGATGTGTCGCATATATCCGTTGTTCGAGAAGAGAGGAGCATGATTTATGCCGCGTAAAGGGCATGTCAAGCCGAGGGTTACGCCTCCCGATTCGGTGTATTCCAACGCTTCCATAGCGAAATTCGTAAATTGCCTCATGCTGGACGGCAAGAAGAGCATTGCAGAGCGGATCATGTACGGGGCGCTCGAGATCGCGGCCGGGAGGCTCAACATAGATCCGGTCGAAGTGTACGAGAAGGCGATGAACAACGTCAGGCCGCAGATAGAAGTCCGCCCCCGCAGGGTCGGCGGCGCGACCTATCAGGTGCCGGTCGAAGTAGTCCCCAGCAGGGCGCAGGCTCTGGCCATCCGATGGATAATCCAGTATTCCCGCTCACGCAAGGGCATTCCCATGATGGAGCGACTGGCGCGCGAGCTGGCAGACGCGTGCAAGGGCGAGGGCGGTTCGGTCAAAAAGCGCGAGGACACTCACCGCATGGCTGAAGCAAACAAGGCGTTCGCGCACTATCGCTGGTAAACTAAGCGCTGGAGGCCAACTGGCACCTCAGCGCGACAAACTGAAACGGTAAAGGACTTATGGCGAAAATAGATCTTTCGATAATTCGTAATATAGGCATCGCCGCTCACATCGACGCGGGCAAGACGACGACTACTGAGCGCATACTTTTCTATACGGGCCGCAAGCACAAACTCGGAGAAGTTCACGAGGGCGCGGCCACTATGGACTGGATGGAGCAGGAGCGCGAGCGCGGCATCACGATCACGAGCGCCGCTACGACGTGCCAGTGGGGGGATTCGCTCATCAATATTATTGATACGCCCGGGCACGTGGATTTTACCGTCGAAGTCGAGCGGTCCATGAGGGTGCTCGACGGCGCGGTATCCGTTTTCTGCGCTGTGGGAGGGGTAGAGCCCCAGTCGGAGACCGTTTGGCGCCAAGCCGATAAATACCGGGTCCCCCGCGTTGCCTTCATCAACAAGATGGATCGCGTGGGCGCGGATTTCGCGAACGTGGTGGACGAGATGAGGACGAGGCTGGGCGCTCTGGCAGTTCCTATTCAGATACCGATAGGCGTCGAAGACGGCTTCGCCGGCATGGTCGATCTGGTGGCATTCAAGGCCATAGTCTACGAGGACGACCTTGGGCAGGAATACAGGCGCGCCGACATCCCCCCTCAGCTCATAGAGGAAGCGCAGGCCGCGCGCGACGCGATGGTGGAGTCTCTCGCGGATTTCGACGACGAAATAATGCAGAAGTTTTTAGATGGAGAGAGAGTGCCGGTTGAACTGATAAAGAAGACGCTTAGGGAAAAAACCATATCGCTGGACCTGGTGCCGGTTTTGTGCGGCTCGGCGTTCAAGAACAAGGGAGTACAGCCCCTCATGGACGCCGTGGTGGATTACCTTCCGAGTCCGATCGACCTCCCACGGCTTCACGGAACCGACCCGGACGACCCAACGCGCGAAGTGGAGGTCATTCCGGATGAGGAAGCCCCGTTTGCGGCGCTCGCGTTCAAGATAATGGTCGATCCTTTCGTCGGGCGGCTGGCCTTCTGCCGGGTGTACTCGGGCAAGATATCGAACGGTACTTCGATATACAACGCCACCACGCGCAAGCGGGAGCGGGTCGGCCGGATCCTGCGCATGCACGCTAACAAGCGCGAGGAAATGGAGTCGGCGACGGCAGGGATGATAGTGGCGATACCGGGGCTCAAGCAGGTGCGCACCGGCGACACCCTTTGTTCTGAGGATTTCCCCGTCGTGCTGGAGAACCTCGTCTTCCCGGAGCCGGTCATCGACCTCTCGGTGGAGCCCATGAGCAAGGCCGACCAGATCAAGCTGGCGAAGGGCCTCGAAGCCCTCTCGGAAGAGGATCCGACCTTCAGGGTTTCGGTGAGCGAGGAGAGCGGGCAGACGATCATAGCCGGCATGGGCGAGCTTCATCTCGACATCATAGTGGACAGGCTGAGGCGCGAGTTCAACGTCGAGGTAAGGGTTGGGCGCCCTCAGGTCGCGTACCGCGAGGCGATAAGGTCCTCATCCCGCGCTCAAGGCAAATTCGTCAGGCAGAGCGGGGGCCACGGGCAGTACGGCGACGTGGTGCTCGAAATCGAGCCCATGGAGGGCCACGTCGGCTACGAGTGGCAGGACAAGATCGTCGGAGGCGCAGTGCCTAAGCAGTTCATACAGGCGGCGCAGAAGGGGGTCGAGGAAGCCATGAACAACGGGGTGCTGGGCGGATACCCAGTGATAGGCGTCAAAGCCTCGATGGTGGACGGAAGCTTTCACGAGGTGGACAGCTCGGACATGGCGTTCCGCATAGCCGGTTCGATGGCCTTCAAGGACGCCATGAAGCGGGCCGACCCGGTGCTCATGGAGCCGGTCATGGGAGTCGAGGTCGTAGTTCCCGAGGAATACATGGGAGACGTAATAGGAGACCTCTCTTCCAGACGCGGTAAAGTCGAGGGCATGGGCGCAAGGGCAAACGCGAGGGTCGTGAAAGCGTTCGTCCCACTCGCCGAGATGTTCGGGTACGCGACCGACCTGAGGAGCAAGACATCCGGGCGGGCGTCGTACACAATGACATTCGACCACTACGAGGAAGTTTCGCGGGATGTAGCCGAAAAGCTGCTGAAGCGTTAGCGAAAATCAAATTATAAATTGGATAAAAATTCCAAATATTAAAGGGAGGGCGACAAGGACATGGCAAAGGCGAAGTTTGAGAGGAACAAGCCGCATCTGAACATAGGGACGATAGGTCACATAGACCACGGGAAGACGACGCTGACGGCGGCGATAACGAAGACGCTCGCGAGGAAGGGGTACGCGGACTTCACGCCGTTCGACATGATAGACAAGGCGCCGGAGGAGAGGGAGCGCGGGATAACGATCAACATAGCGCACGTGGAGTACGAGACGGACTCGCGCCACTACGCGCACATAGACTGCCCCGGGCACGCGGACTACATCAAGAACATGATAACCGGGGCGGCGCAGATGGACGGTGCGGTGCTTGTGGTGAGCGCGGCGGACGGGCCGATGCCGCAGACGAGGGAGCACGTGCTGCTCGCGCGGCAGGTCAACGTGCCTGCGCTGGTGGTGTTCATGAACAAGGTGGACATGGTGGACGACCCGGAGCTTCTGGACCTCGTGGAGATGGAGGTGAGGGAGCTCCTGTCGAAGTACGAGTTCCCGGGGGACGACATCCCCGTGATCCGGGGGTCGGCGCTGAAGGCGCTCGAGTCGGACTCGGACGACGAGTGGACTAAGGGGATAACGGAGCTGATGGACGCGTGCGACAGCTACATCCCTGCGCCTGTCAGGGAGACGGACAAGCCGTACCT
>JAISQC010000188.1 GCA_031274465.1 Synergistaceae bacterium
GACGGCCTGATCGTCCACGAGACGCCGGACGGCGCCTCGGCGGACGAGTGCGTAGCCTGGGGCAAAAAGCTGGCTTCATAAACGCGGCTCGGACAAAAAAGCAGGTCAGCACATTGTAAAAAAGCCCCGCCAGGCGCGTGCAGCCCGGCGGGGCTTGTCATATCCGCAATCATCAATCATTCCGTTTGATCACTGGCCCCTGTCGCGGCTTGCGTAAGAGGGCATTCTCGTAGTCGGGAGGCCGAGTTCCTCCAAAAACAGGCTGCTCGATATCTTGATGTAAGTCCCCTTCATGCCGAGGCTCCGGCTTTCGATTATCCCGGCGCTGCTGAGCTTGCGCAGCGCGTTCACGATGACGCTCCTCGTGACGCCGACCCTGTCCGCGACCTTGCTTGCCACCACGATGCCGTCCACGCCGCCGAGGTCTTTGATGATGTGCTTTATCGACTCGACTTCCGAGAAGGAGAGGGCCCTCATCGCCATCTGGACGACGAGGCGCTCGCGCCCCCGCTCCTCGATGTTGCGGCTGCGCTCGTTCAGTATCTCCACGCCCACCACTGTGGCCAGATATTCGGCGAGGGCCAGCTCCTTCGTCTCGAACGGCTCGCCGAAGCGGGCGATTATCAGGGTGCCGAGGCGTTCGACCGTGCCGTTTATGGGGACGAAAAGCACGTGCTTGTTGGAATAGGTGCAGGGCTGGTCGGAATAAGCGCACATCCCGTTGTCAGAGTGGTTCAGAACCGATTCGCGCGCCATGTTGAGCTTTTCGACGTATTTTTCCGGCATGAAATTGCCGGCGAGGAACCCCTCCATTATCGGGCAGTCGTATTCGCTTGCCCACGAATGCCCAAGTATCCTGCCCTCCCTGTTGATCAGGTACACGTTTGCGGACGACAGGTCGGTGAGCAGCTTCGCCAACCGCTGATAATCGGGCGTTCTGTTGTCGATTCTGCTCTGCAGGACCCGGCTGACCATCCTCGTCTTTTCGAGCAGGTCGTTCATCTCGTCTTGAACAGGGCTTTTCGTCATCTTGTCCGCTTCCTCCATCCGACGGGCCTACAGCAGGTACTTCCTGGCATCGTCGTCCGAGGCCAGGGAGTCGAGCCTTCCTCGCACAAAATCGCCGTCTATCCTGATATTCGCCTCGCTGGAGTCATGTCCGGCATCGAAGCTCACTTCCTCCAGCAGGTGCTCCATCATCGCGTGCAGGCGGCGCGCGCCTATGTTCTCCATCTGGGCGTTCATCCGGGCGGCGTACCGCGCTATCGTCGCAATGGCGTCGTCCTCGAACGAAAGCTCCGTCCCCTCCGTGCCGAGCAACGCAACGTACTGTTTTATCAGGCTGTTCTCCGGCTCGGTGAGTATCCGAACCAGATCGCTTTCCGAAAGGGCATCCAGCTCGACGCGTATCGGAAGCCTGCCCTGCAGCTCTGGCGCGAGGTCTGCCGGTTTGCTGTGATGGAACGCCCCAGCGGCGATGAAAAGGATGTGATCGGTGTCCACCGGCCCGTATTTCGTGTGAACCGTGGTCCCCTCTATTATGGGCAGAAGATCCCTTTGCACCCCTTCCCTGCTGACGTCCGGGCCGGACTTGCCGGACGGGTTGCCGGAGGCGATCTTGTCTATCTCGTCTATGAATACGATCCCCTCCTCCTGCGCTTTTTCGAGCGCTTCGGAGCTGATGGCCTCCATGTCCAGAAGCTTTTCCGCCTCCTCGGCCTGCAGCAGGCGCCTTGCCTCGTCCACGCGCATCTTCCTTCGGCGGGTCTTTTTCGGCATCATGCCGCCTATAAGCTCTCCGATGTTGATGCCCATCTCCTCCATGCCGCCGCCGATGAACCCCATGCCGATCTTCGGGTTCTCCGAGACATCGACGTCGATCTCGCGCCCATCGAGCTTGCCGCCGCGAAGAAGCTCGCGCATCTTTTCTCTCGTGTGGGCGGAGCGTTCGGCGTCGTCGCTCGCCTCCGGCTCCGAGCCTCCGTCGTCACGCCCGTCCCCCGAATCGCCCGACATGCCGAAAATGCGCATCAGGTCGGAGACGTTTGACGCGCGGGTTTTCTTCCTCCCCGGCAGCAGTGCGTCGAGCACCCGATCCTCCGCGTTGGCGGCGGCGGCCTCCTGCACGCTCTCTATCTTCCTGCGCCGGACCATCTGCACGGACGCCTCCATCAGATCCCTTATCATAGACTCGACGTCGCGGCCCACGTAGCCGACCTCGGTGAACTTTGTCGCCTCAACCTTCACGAACGGGGCTTCGACCAATTTCGCCAGCCTTCTGGCTATCTCCGTCTTTCCGACGCCGGTTGGCCCCACCATGAGGATGTTTTTAGGCGCTATCTCGCGCCTTATCTCGTCGGGGAGCGCCCTCCTGCGGATGCGGTTGCGAAGGGCGACGGCCACCGATCTCTTAGCGGAGTCCTGCCCGACCACATATCTGTCGAGGTAGGCGACCACGGCGCGGGGCATCAGGTTCGCGGCGCTGTTTGCGGAAATAGCCATCATTCCGTCTCCTCCAGGATTATCGAATCGTTGGTGTAAATGCAAATGCGCGACGCTATCTCGATGGCGCGCGACGCGATTTCCGAGGCAGTCAAGTCGCTGGACTCGATCATGGCAAACGCGGCCGCCTGCGCGAAGCCCCCGCCGGAACCGATCGCCGCCACCCCATCCTCGGGCTCGAGTACGTCCCCCGACCCCGACAGAAGAAAGATGTCGCTTGCGTCGGCGACTATCATCATCGCCTCCAGACGGCGCAGGTATTTGTCGGTGCGCCAATCCTTCATCAAGGCGCTCGCGGCGCGGAGGAGGTTCCCGTGATGCTCGTCGAGCTGTTTTTCGAAGCGTTCGAGGAGCGCCATGGCGTCGGACGTGCTTCCGGCAAACCCGGCTATCACGTCCCCGCCGCTCTTTCGGGCAATCCTGCGGACTTTCCTAGCGGTTTTCTTGACCACCTGAGTGCCAAGAGTGACCTGCCCGTCGCCCGCCATCGCCACCTTGCCATGCCTTTTCACGCAGATTATCGTAGTCCCTCTCATATCGTTCATCTACCTGCCATTACCTCCAAAGCCGGAACGGGGATGCGCCTCCATATAGCTCTTTTTCATCTGTTCCGTAGTTATCTTGAGATACCGTTGGGTGGTCGCCAGGCTCTCGTGCCCGAGCAACTCCTGTATCACCCGAAGCGGCGCTCCCCGCTCAAGCATGTGCGTGGCGAAACTGTGCCGCATCGTGTGAGGCGTGACGCCGTAAAGCCCCACGCGCTTGGAAACGCTCACGACCACCCGGTGAACGGTGCGCTCGGTCAAACGGGGCGCGCCCTCTTTCTCGGGGTAAAACACTGGCGCCGCGCCCTCCGTTCCATGCCCCTTCAAAGACGCCGCTTCCTTCCACATTGCGAGCAGCTCCTGCACCGGCTTGCCAAAATAAACCCTGCGCTCCTTCGAGCCCTTGCCCGCTATGCGCAGCTCGCGCTCGCCCAAATCCACATCCTGCCATTCGAGTGAGGCGAGCTCGTTCACGCGAAGCCCGGCGCCGTAAAGCAATTCCAATATCAGCCTGTCGCGCATGCTTTTTTTGCCGGCATCGCCAGCGGCTTCTATCATCTTCAGCACGTCCTCGTAGGCAACGGCCTTGGGGATGGACAGGTCGCGCTTGGGCCCGCGAAGCCCCACGCCGATGTCCCCGTCGGTGACGTTCAGGCTCGCCAGGTATTTCGTGAAACCACGGAGCGACGACAATTTTCTGGCTATCGATGTCCTGGAAAAACCGTAACCCGACAGCTCCCTCAAAAAACCCCTGAGGGCATCGCGGCTTAGCTCCTTCGGCGAGGCGTCGCCGGCCGACCCGAGATAGTCCGCAAACTGAGCCAAGTCCACCGCGTAATTGACCACGGTGTTTTTCGACCGCCCTTTGGACGAGCGCGTGTATAGGAGAAACTCGTCTATATAGCTCGAAATATTCATAATATTTAAAAATAATATCACTTTTTTTGAATTAATTCAAGAATTGAACGCGAACCTAAAACCAAGGGCAAGTTCTCGGGACTCTGTCCCGAACCCTGGCAGGGAGCGACTCTCCCTGCACCCTCGTAACATAATAAAGGTGGTTCGGGGGACTGGTTCCAGGTGCGGGTGGAACCCACGGTCTTGAACTTATTGATCTGGGACGGTTGATGCCGCAAAGCGGACGTCCGGGGCGTCTGCTTTGCCCCGGACGTCCGCTTTGTGCCTTTATTTCCGCTTCCGGTGCCGATTTCGCGTCAACGCTGGGACAAGCGCCGCTAATGCGAGGCCGGTTGCGCCGGTCTCGCAGCCGCCGCCGGATGAGGCGGAGGTTTTTTCCGTTTCGCTTGTTTTAGCGCGCTCTAGAAGCCACATCGGATCGACTATCGTTTCGTCTCCGCTTCCGTCGGGAACCACTATGGTTTCGCCCGCAGCATACGGCTCGCCCTCGCTGTCCGTGACCGCGCAGCTGAGCGCGACGCCCGTTGGCGTCAGCCGCACAATCCCAACGCGGCGGGCGGCGTCCCAGCCAACGCCGGAATGAGCGCCGACGAGCGGGCGCCACCTGTTCGCGAACTCGTAGGCAAACAGCATCCCATGCGCATCGAGCAGGGCAACGCGCTCTTCGTCGGACAGGCTGCCCCATGCTTCGAAGCTGGGTCTGCCGCTCAGGCTCACCTCCAGCTCGACGGCAAAAACATTGCCGTCCGCACCTCCGAGCGGTATCTCGACGGCAAGCGACTGGGCGACCGCGCGGAAAAAATCGCCCTCGATGCCGAATGCCTCATTGGTGGCGGCGAACGCCGGTTTGAGGGTTGGCTTGAAAACGGCGCCATGAACGGTCGCAATGGGTTTGGCATCCCTGCCGAGCTTTTCTTCGATCACGCGGAGGGCGTCACCGGACACTCCCGACGGCGCGACGGAAACATCCGGCATATCTTTGGTCGCAAGGCGCAACGACTCTTCTAAAGCCACGCCTGCCATCGCGTCCGTCATCAGCGTCAGCGCGCCGCTTGACGGCGAGGCGTTGTGCGTGGCCGTCTCCGCCAGGCGGGCGAAGAAATTGTACTCCGTGTTCGGGAAAAGCCCGCCAAACGCCGGGGCCTTCTGCCAAGGGCCGCCTGAACTCATGCCGTACTCCGCGCCCTCCGTTTCGCGCAACGTGACGTTCGTCGCGGTTTTTTTTGCCACGACCGGCGCAGAGGGCGGGCCCTGCGCTCCCTTGGGCGTCACGGCAGGAGACGGAGCGGAGATTGGCCCAGTTCCGACTCCGTTAGCCGCTGAAACCGTAAAAGTATAGGCGGTGCCGTTGGCAAGGCCATTAACGATGACCGAGGCCGAATTTCCCGTCACGCTTACGCCGCCGGGGTCCGACTTCACCGTATAGCCCGTGATGGGGCAGTTGCCGTCACCGGGTGGCGCGAACGTCACGGTTGCGCATGAGTCGCCGGGCACGGCAACGACGCCTGAGGGCTGGCCGGGAGGGGTTTTCGGCGGATTGCCGCTCACCGTTCCGATTATCGTGCCCCTGTTGATGATGGTGCCTTGGTTGTCAAGGGCCGCGCCCTCTTCGATGGTAAGGGTCACTCCGCCCGGGACGGACAGTTTCGCCCCGTTCGGGACGACCAGCGTTTTGCCGCTTGGTATCGCAAGGTCGTCCGCCAGAGCGACATCGCCTCGCGCCATCCCCCAGTCTCCGTCAAAAACCACCCCTGTTCCGATGTCGGCGGTTTTGGATATGGAATTGGCGAATACCACGGCATTGCCGCCGATGCCGATGTCTCCGGAATCCTCCGCCCCATTTCCGCCGCCGATGCCGGCGCCGCGGATCACATCTCCGACGCCGGTGAGGCCCATTCCGCCGTCGGCATCCACCCTGCCTCCCGAAATCGTCATCGTGCCTCCGTCGCCTCCGTTGCCGCCGCCGATGCCGGCGCCTCCATACCCTCCATCGGCATCCACCCTGCCGCCCGAAATCGTTATCGTGCCTCCGCCGCCTCCGTTGCCGCCGCCGATGCCGGCGCCTTTGTTGGGGCTGACGGCGACCACCGTGCCTCCTGTAATGATTACCTCGCCGCCGGGCCTGTTCATGCCTCCTCCGATGCCCGAAGCCATGTTTCCTCCATTGGCGCTGACGGTGCCGCCTTCGATCGTTATCCTGCCCGATTCGCCGCTGTTGCCGCCGCCGATGCCGGACGCGTTCTCCCCGCCGACCGCCGTTATTTCGCCGCTTTTGATCGTTATATCGCCGCACCGTTTATTATCATATCTGCCGCCAATGCCGGCGGCCCCACCTCCGCCCATGGCCGTCAGAGCGCCGGGGCCCGATATCGCAAGCGACGCGCCCTCTCGAACCCATAGACCGGCATGCGCCACTTTGCTCGCAAGAAAGCTCGCCCCCTCCAATCGGACAGCCACGTTAGAACCCTCCCGCAGCTCGAAGGCACAGTCCACGGATTTGTTTCTCACATCGATATTCACGGACGACAGCGCGATGTCGGCCGACACGCCTTCGTCGACGCAGATGCGGTTGCCGGTTTGCGCTCCGCCGCCGACAATCGAGTAAACGCCGTCTTTCTTGATGGTCACGGTCGAACCGGCAAATTCCCAATGACCTTCGTCCCCCGGCCCTACGACCGGGTTGCAGATGTCGATCGCTATGGGGGCCGCCCACGACGGCAGGGCGCAAACAGCCAAAGCAGCCGCCAGAATGAAAAGCGCCGCACGCCTGCAACTACGGATTTCCGCAAAAAACATGTCGATCACCCTTCCAGAAAATATTTTTTTAACGCCACGCGCATAAGGCCGTCATTTCCCGTCTCCCTGCGGCAAGAGGGCTCGGCGGAGACGAGAGGCGCGCCCCATTCTCAGGGCAAACCGCGATCCATCGGCGTCTTTATTGCATTGCAAAACGCCTCAAACCATCCTCGGTAAAAACAATGGCTATTCCTAAGGTTTATTTAAAGTTTAAATGTTTTTTAAGGTTAACATCCATACATTGAAATATCAACGCGGCTTTACCGCATTGCATTCTAGGCAATTTGGGCGAAAAAGCAGGAGGGGGTAAAAAAAAGCGCCCCCCGGAGATGCCGGGGGGCGACAAAAAAACGCGCGGCTACCTGTCTCTGTGGGGTATTATTTCCATCCAGTAGCCGTCCGGGTCCTCTATGAAATATATTCCCATGTCGTGATTTTCGTAGCAGATGCAGCCCATCTCCTCGTGAAGCTTGTGGGCCGCGCCGAAATCCTCGACCTCGAACGCTATGTGGGACTCGTTCTCGCCGAGGTCGTAGGGCTCTTTGTGCTC
>JAISQC010000098.1 GCA_031274465.1 Synergistaceae bacterium
TAGCAAACCCCATCTTCGCCCGCAAATACCCATCGATCACCTCCCCCGAAGTAAGCAAATATTACTCATAAAATATTGCTTGTAAATCTAAAAAAACTTACTATAAATATAAAAAATAATATTTGTGCATATTATCACGAGAGTTTAGCAATATCAAGTTCGACGAAAAGTCAATTATGGACCACATGCCTGCCTGAATATGGAAAAAATAAGGCGCCCTTGGCGTCGCAGCAAGCATATCAAGGGAAGCGGGAAAAAATACTTTAAAAGTTTTTATTTTAATATCAAAAGATAAAAATTAGTTCACTACAATCCCGCCAGGCCGCAACCCCAACGGCGGGCAGGCGCGCGGAACATCTCGAAAATTTTCGGCGTTTCGTTCGTCCATAACCTTGACCGGCATCGCAAAAGCCCTAAAATAATATGCAAGAAGCGGTCCGGCAAGGAGGGAAAATCATGGGTGCGGCAGGAATTGCAGTTGCGGTTTGTCTTGGAATTTTCATATTGTGGTCGATCTACGTGTACAACGCGTTCAGGGACAGGCAATACCAAATAGATTTCTGGTGGGACGAGGTGGACGCCCACTTGCAGCTGAGGCGCGAGCTGATCCCCAGCCTTCTGGACAGGGCGCGGCCCCTGATGGGCCCGCAGGCCTCCACGCTGGAGAAGATAGCCGGCATCAGGGAGGAGATAGTGCTGGGCTTCAAGGCGGCCTCTACGCAAGACGCCGAGGAAGAGGGAGTTGAGCGGCTCGAAAACAGGCTCAGCGCGGAGATGCACTCGCTCCAGTCGGCATTCAGGGAAAACCGGGAAATCCAGATGAATCCGAGCCTGCTCACCGTCATGGGCGAGCTGGTGTCCATCGAAGGCAAGGCCGTCAACGCGTGCAAGGAGTACAACAAGCTGACGGCCGACTACAACGGGCAGATCAGAAAATTCCCGGCCAACCTAATAGCCGGAAGCCTGCATTTCAGCCCGCGCGAGAAACGGATATTCGGGGAATGGGACGAACCCGCGATGAACGGGGCTTAAAAACTCAGCTTTCCCGCTTCTCTGGCTTGTCCATGGCCCAGGTCAGGATGTCCATCGCGGCGTTCGGCCGACTCAGGCGGCGCGCGCGAAATTTCATCGCACTCAACTCGTCCTTCTGCCCCATCAACTCGCCCAGAAGCTCGCCGACTCGCCGGTTCTCGTATATTTTCCTTGCGGCGCCGCGCTCCAGCGCGTAATCGCAATTGTCGCGCTCGGCCCCCGGCAGCGGGTCGAGCAGCAGCATCGCGGCGCCGGCTGTCGAGGCCTCGGCCATCTGCACCCCGTTTGGGTTCATGACGACCACGTCGCTCGCGGCGTAATAATCCGCGACGTTCGGCACTGAATCAGTCACCGTGATGTGCCGGAACGGGAAGTATTTGTCGCGCAGGCGCTCGAACGCCCGCTTGTTGTCGCGGCATATGATCGCTATCTTCCAATCGGGCAAGTCTATCAGCGAGCCAGCCACGTCATCGAGGACGGAAGCCCCGACCCCGCCGCCTATAACGGTCGCCATCCGCCTGGCCTCGTCCACTTGGAGCATGCGCCGGGCCTCGGACCTAGTCGGCGGGACGAGGTAGTCGCGCGATATCGGTATTCCGAAATTTTTCACCGAATGCTCGGACGTCGGGACGGCATCGGCCCTGTGCTGGCGGGCCGCCTCTTCGCTGCCGACGAACCAGCCGCTGAAGCGCGGGTCGCGCTGGAGGGAATGGCTGAGGTAATCGGTCCCCACGAAATATATGGGTATCTCGTGCTCCCACTTGTCGAGCAGCGCCGACATCCCCAGATAGTGCGTCGAGAAGACGGCCTGCGGCTTGAGCCGGTCCATCTCGGCAAACAGATGCTTCATCCAGGTTTTGCTCATGCTCTTGTGCAAGTCGTTCCACAGCATCGACACCGGGTGCCTGCCCGAAGCGGCTTCCGTGTTCTTGTACATCCGATCCCACATCCACGGCGTCTTGCTCATCATCGCGTTGTAGCACGACACGATGCTCCCCCGCATCAATTTTGGCACGTAGTCCAGCACGTCCCTGCACATGGTGGCGGAAGCGGGAAACAGCGCATGGCACCATTCGCACAGCGCTTCTGCGGCGGTCTTGTGCCCAAAGCCCATCGATGCGTAGAAAACAGCTATCCTGCAAGTCATCAGGGAGTTTTCTTCAGCAGGTCGCCGAGGGTCACTCCCATGCCGGAGGCACTCTCGTCGTTGGCGGAGAGCGCCGCTGCGAGGCTCTCCCTGATGCTGTCGTCAGTGTAATTCGAAGGGAAATACAGCGCCGCCGCATCGCCATGCCCGCCTCCGCGTATCTTGCGCCCGTCCTTCAGCAGGGAGACCGCGCGGCCCGCAAGCCCATCGCGGCTTCGCAGGGATACTGCCCAGCCCCCGGACGGCTTTCTGTAGGCGAGGGCGACAAGCGCCGTGGAGTCGCCGGGATCCGGCCTGTCTAGTATAGACCCGCAGAAATCGGAGGTATCCCCGAACTCCAGATACCCATCCGGCAAGTACGCCATCTCCCTGCCCCCGCCGCCTATCCTGCTGCGCGTTATCCGCTCGCGCGCGGCTTTAAAGCGTTCCTCCTGTGCGGCGACGAAACGCGTAACCATCTCGCGCTCCGTCGCGTTAAAATTCGCGTCCGGATTCGTGATGATGCGGGCAAACGCCCCCCATTCCCCGCAAAGCGTCACCATCGCCTGCCACAGCCTGCCGTCGGGATTTTCGTTTATCCAGAGGTCTCTGTCGTTCGCTATTTCGACCAGATCCCTCATCGCCGCCACGCGGCGCTTCGTCTCCTCGCCGGCCATACCCATGAGCCAGTTCCAATACACCTTGGCGCCGCAAAATTTCATATCGGCGACGATCCACGGGCGATTTCCGAAACGTTCGCTCGTGCTCTGGTGATGATCGAACAAAAACGGTTCCCCGCCGGCAAAACCTCGGTCGATTTCGTCGACCGTGTTCTGGAACTGGGGGGACAGGTCGAGCACCGTCATCCGCTCCGATTTCCTCCACGCCTCGAGGATCAGGTTATCGACCTCGCCATACCCCGTCAACGAAATTTTTATCGGCGCGCCTGACGCGGAGCTGGCATGCCACGCAACCGCGGCGGCGACCACGCCGTCCAGGTCCGTATGGCTTATGATATTTGTGATCCCGCATGGCATGTTCAGCGCAAACCCCCTCATTATGAATGTGCCCCATGATGATAGCCATTATTCGGCAAAATGTACAGGTTATAATATAATCGGCTCGAAGACATTTACCGAACGGAGGCATCGTCCACTGGGCAATATTCCTGGCGTCAGGTTTATATGCGCCACGATAACGCGAATCCTGTCTGTGAAGAGCGCGCGCGGCGTGTCGTTCGCGCTGGCCGCGCTCACCATGGCGAGCAAGCCGCTCGGCTACGTGCGGACGCTGATCGTCGCCTGGGCTTTCGGGACCTCCCCCGGCATGGACGCGTATCACATCGCGAGCGGCATCGTGTCGCTGTTCGCCACCAGCATCGGCTACGCGCTCGAAAGCACGCTGCTGCCGGAGCTTGTGCGCCAGAAAGAGGAGACAGGCGATCTGGATTCGTGCAGGTCGATAGCGGC
>JAISQC010000107.1 GCA_031274465.1 Synergistaceae bacterium
GGTCTCGACCATCATGGTCTCGATGCTCATGCCTTTGGTGACGGCATGAGGGTTCTGCGACGCGTACTGGTACTTCCTCTGCGTCGACAGCTGCTGCTGTATGTCTATGAGCTTGTTCAGGTTCGCGTGCATGTCGTTCAGCATGAGGGACTGCATCATGCTGTTGGTCACCCTGTAGGTCATATATTCACACCGCCCCCGTCCGCAAGGACGCAAAATTTTATCGTCATACGCCCATACCGTTTATCACCCGGTCGAGCATGTCGTCGAGGGCGGTCATGTAACGGGATATCGCGCCGACCCCCTGCTGGAACTTTATTATGTCGAGCATTTCCTCGTCCGTGCTGACGCCCATGACCGAGTCGCGCTGGGCCTGAAGCTGGTCGCACACGCCTTCGTGCGTGGCCAGCATGTAGTTCGCCGTGTAGCCCTGAGAGCCTATGTCCGCCACGAACAGGCGGAAATACTCGTCGAAGTCGGCGGAGCCCGATTCCAAGACCCTCGTCTGCTTCAGTTGGGCCATGCGCAAAGCCGCGTCCCCGTCCCCTACGCCCCGGCTCTGTCCGTTCCCGTCGCCCGAGCCAGTCGCTATCAGGCTCAGATCCGCCTCCAGCGCGGAGTTCAGCGTCAATTTCTTCGACGCCCCGTAGCGGGCGCTTATGTGGCCGAAGTACGCCGTGCCGGTCGTTAGGAGGTTGTCCCCTATGCCGTGCCCCGAGTAATGGACGGCGTTGGCCTCCGTTGCCATCTCGTAGGCGAGGTCATCCAGATAATCCTCGAGGCCCAGCACCATGTCGTCGCGGGACTCGAGCATCGCGAAGATCTCGCCGTTGGTCAGGTGCGGCTCCACCCTTATTATCGTCGCGGCGTTGCCCGAAGTTAAGCCGTAGGAGTCGTAAAAATGGTTCAGCCCGTGGAGGTTGAGCCTTATCCCCTTGCCGAAGCGGTCGAGCGAGTCGGCCATCGGGTTGTCCCAACTCACGAGGTTGCCTGCTTTGTCGGTCGTCTTGAATATGCGGGCGTCCGCGAAGCTGTTGCTCTCCGACAGGAAGTGCTTGCCGTCGTAGATGAAATAGGCGTCGTTCACGTAAGCGTCGCCCCTGTCGATGGTGGTCTCGGCATTGGCGTCCGCGTTGAGCTGCATGTAGCTGGTCTTGTTCATGCCGGAATCGGTGAAGCCGAGCAGCTTGGCAACCGAAAAATCGCCGTTCGCGCCGCACACCTCGCCAGGCAGGACGTTTATCCTGTTCGCCTCGCCCGACACGTCGCTCGTCAAAGCTATGTAATACGAGCCGTTCGGCTCCGCCACCACGCTCGCGTGCAGCCATTCCTCCGGGCGCGACGGAGCGGTCCCGGGCGGGTTGGTCGCGTACGCCGCCTGGTTGTCCGACGAGACCAGGCTCGTCTGGTAAGCCGCGTTTATCTTGTTCGCTATCGTTGCGAGCGAGTCGTCCTCGGTGACGGTTATCTCGACCGCCGGGTTTTGGTTGGCTATCCCGAGATCAGCGGCCAGAGTCCCCCTGATGTCCGTGATCGACAGCAGGTGCCCCCTCATCTCGTCGGTGTTTGCCGCCTCTATTTCCAGGCGCTGTGCGGTCGCGTCGAACGTCGTGGACAGATCGGGGAACTGCGCTAAGACGTCGCGGATGTTCTCCACGGTGAGATCCGGCCCGAGTATCACGTCGGTCGGCAAGACGCCGGAGTGGTTTTGCCCGTCTCGGGTCACGAGCCAGCCGGCGTTCCCGGGGCCACCTGCGTCCGGGAGATACTGGAACCTAACGTACGTCTCGAATTCACCTGCCGCGATGCGGAACTCGTAATCAGTTCCGTCCGCGACGCCGTTTTTGACGACGCCCGCGTGGTCGGCGAAGGAGCCGCTGGACGCCTTCACTCCCGCGTTGCCGACCTGCAGCGAGAACGATCCGCTGATCCCGAGCGCCTGGTATTTGTCGTAAATGGTGTCGAGGCGCTCTCCGCCCTGAAGTATCCCCTTCGCCCCGCCCACGGTCCAGGTCTTGCCGTTTGAAAGCCGCTCGACGAACAGCTCGTGGGTGCCGTTCTTGCTGCAGCTCTCCGGGTTAGTCGCGCCGCGCTCTATCACTGCCGACGCCACCGAGTAGTCGCTCACGTGGTCGTACTGGTTGTACTCGATCTGGACGTCGTAGTAATTGCTGTTGCCGACCATCGGGACCAGCACGAGATGGCGGACGTTCTTTATGACGGTGCCGTCGCAGTTGAACTCCGCGCCGCCCTGCACCAGCAGCTTGCCGTTTATGTCGATCTTGTAGTCCCCGTCGGTCTCGTCGAGCGACGGGCTGCCCACCGTAGCCCCGGTGAGCTTGCACAGCCGCTCGGCCAGCAGGTCGCGCCTGTCGAGCATGTCGTTCGGGTTCTCGCCCTTGTTGACTGCGGCCTCGATGTCCTTGCAGAGCAGCGCGATCTCGTCTATCAGAGAATTAGCTTCCTTCACCATGTCCGCTACCTGCTCGTTCAGGTCGGAGCGGTACACGTCGAACTGAGACCGCGTCTCCAGCAGAGACGCTATCATCGAGTTCGTGTCGGACAGGCTTATCTGGCGCGAAGTCTCGAGGTCCGGGTATATGTGCAGGTTCTCCAAACTGCTCCAGAAGGTGTCGAGTGCCGTCTGGAACGTGCCGCCGCTTATCTGGCCCGCGTACAGCTCCAGGTTTTTCACTGCGTCGGCGCGGGTCTCCCAGTATCCGAGCGTGGGAAGGGCGGCCCTGTACTGCGCGTCGAGGAACAGGTTGCGTATCCTCGTGATGGAGTCCATCTTCATCCCGCCGCCGACGGTTGAGACACCGTCGTTGATCGGAACGGCCGTGCTGGTGTTGACGCGCTGCCGGGCAAACCCCTCCACGTTCGCGTTGGCGATGTTGTGCCCGGCGGTCTCGATCCCTGTCCTGTAGTAAGCTAGCGCCGTGTTCCCGCTGGAAAGCCCGGCGAACATATTCCCCATGATTTCAAAACCTCCCCGAAGCGGCGCGCTACAGCCCGACGCGCCCGACGCCGTTGATGATGCTGTCTATGACCCCGAGCAGCGACGAAATGTACTGCCCGGCGTAGTTGAACCCCTGGTTCATCTCAACGAGGCTGAGCATTTCCTCGTCGGCGTTGACCCCCATCACCGATTCCCGCAGGACGCCGATCTGCTCGACGACGTAGCCCTCGGCCGAAGCCCTGGCGGTTGACAGGGTCCCGAGCGAGCCCAGCTTCGCGACGAAGCCGGTGTAAAGGTCGTCGAAATTGGCGATCCCGCTGTGAAACAGCTTCGCCTGTTTGAGGCGGGCTATGCTCAATGCGTTCGTGCCGTCCGCCTCGCCAAGCGAATGACCCTGCCCGTCGCCGGTCCCTATCGCGAGCCGTGCGTCGTCGAAATCGACCCCAGAATCCATCGCGAGCTTGCCGAAGGCCCCGTATTTGCCCGTTATTTTCTCGAAAAAGCCAATGCCGGTTATCCCGGCATATTCGCCGCTGCCGTAGCCGGAGTAGTGTATCGCGTTGAACTCCGTCGCTAGCTTGTACATCATGTCGTCGAAGGTGTCCATCTGGGAGAGGAGCTCGTCGTCGCGGAGCTTCAGGCTCGCGTATATCGCGCCTTCTGTGAGGTGATGCCGCACCAGAAGCGTGGTGTGCCCGACGCCGTTCAAGTCCATCCTGATGCCCGGGATGAACTCCGAAGCGATGTCCGCCGCAGCGTTGCCGATAGGGGCGACGCGGCGGGCTTCCTTGAACTCGTTCGAGCTGGATATGAACTCGTTCCCGTCGGCGACGACCCACGCGTCGTCCACGTAGACGTCGCCGAACGCGTCGTATCGGTCGGTGAGCGTTCCGTCTTCCTTGAACTGTATGCAGCTCGTCACGTCCCTTTGGACGTCGGCGCCGCCCGAGTCCTTCGTGGCGTCCACGAGGCCAAGGAGGCGCGGCACCGTCATGTCCATCACGCCGCCGCCGCAGACCGAGCCGGACAGGACGTTGATGCGGGCGGCCTCGCCGGCGACGTTGCTCGTCAAGACCAAGTAGCAGTTGCCGTCGGAGTCCTTCTCGACGGACGCGTGAAGCCACTGGTCCGGCGACGACGGCGCGGTACCGGGAGGGTCGGTCTCGTACTTCAGGTTGCCCTTGGGCACCGGGTTGCCGTCCTCGTCCAGCTCATAGGTCTGGTCGAACATATAGGCGTTGTTTATCTTGTTGGCTATCGTCTGCAGCGAGTCCTCGGCAGTGACGTCGATCCTCACCGCCGGATTTTTGTTCGCCATGCCGCACGACCTCATCAAATCCCCGCCAAGATCCGTTATGGAGATCAGATGCCGGTCCGCGCTCTCTATCGTCAGCTCCGCGTTCTGATACGTGGCGGACAGCCCGTAAGGCGAGTAGGACTGCGACAGGAACCCGCCCAGGTCTTCCACGGTGAGCGCGCCGCCTGGCCCGCTCGATGCCGCCGCGTTGGGCGGGTTGAAGTTGTCCTCTATATTCCAGGACGACGCGGCGTCGTCCCACTTGATGCTCACGGTGGCCTCGAAACTTCCGGCGGCCATCCGAAACGTGTAGCTAGTGAGCTCGCCGGGGCCTGGGGGGCCAAGCACTATGCCGTATCCCGGAGGGGTTTTGCTGAAAGCCTCGCTCACTGCCCTCACCCCGACCGATCCGACCTGAAGCGCGAACGACCCGTCGATGCTCAGTGCCGCGTTCGGATCCGCGATCCCGTCGATGCGCTCCCCGCCGTCAGATTGGCTGCGGCCATGACCGATACTCCAGTACATCTCGTCCGCGAGGCGCATGACGTCGATCTCGTGAGTGCCGTTGACCCCGCAGTCCCCGCCCATGGCGGCGCGGGCCTCCGCGATTATTCCCGCAACGTCGATGTCGCTCGTTATGTCGTACTGGTTGTACTCCACCTGTACATCGTAATAATTGTTATTCGTGGGGTTCGCGACGAGCACCAGATGTCTGGTGAAGCTCCCCTGAACCAACAGCTTGCCGTTCAAGTTGATCTTGTAGTCGCCGTCCATCTCGTCGATGGGACGGCTCGCTTCCGCGCCGGTGAGGACGCACAGCTTTTCGGCGAGCAGGTCGCGCTTGTCGAGGAGTTCGTTCGGCTCCGCTCCGGCCTGCATCACCGACCTGATCGCCTGGTTGAGGATGGCGATCTGGTCTATGTATGAGTTGGCGTCTTCGACCATGGCCTTGACGTCGGAGTTGAGTTCCTCCCTGTACGAGTTGTAGCTGTCGCACAGCGAGTTCGCGAAATTGGCGAGCGAATCCGTCTCTCTCAGGAAATAACTGCGGACAGCGCTGTCGCTGGGGTTTTTGTGAACGTCTTCGATGGCGGTCCAGAACGAATCGAGGTAGTTGTTGACGCCCTTCTGGCTCGCGCTCACGATGAAGTTTTCGACGCGCCCCACGCCCGTGCTCATGGTCGTCCAGTACGCCTGGCCGATTTGGGCGCGGACGCTCCTCGCGTCGAGGAATAGATCCCTCATGCGCTCTATGGAGGTTACCTCCACCCCGGTGCCCAGCATGGATATGTTTTTTCCCGCCTCCAGCCCCAGTGTCGTTCCGGCGTTCACGACCTGTCTGCTGCAGCCTTCCTGATTTGCCTTGGAGGTGTTGATGCCGGCTATTTCCATCCCTTTTCGGAAATACGTCAGCGCCCTGCGCCCGGTCTCGACTCCGTGATATGTGCTTACCATGACAGATCCTCCGTTCGCGCAAAAAAAATGCCAAGGAGAAAACCCTTCTCCTTGGCTAGTATCGACCGTCGGGCGCCCAAACTTTTGCGCGTTTTTTAAAAAAACAGCGGCTATATCATCGTGTCGAAGACCCCTGTTGGAATTCCCGTCGCCTTCGACCCGAGGCGCCGCCATTCGGCGATCATCATTTCGTTCAGCGTTTTTGCCTCGTCCATCAGCCTGGAGAATATGGACATCTCCATCTTGAGCCGCTTCACCGTCTCCATCAATTTCTTCGCCGCTTCCTCCATGGCGGCGGACTCATCGCCGCCCAGGCGGCGGGCTATCTCCGACACTACAGCGTCGCAGCCGAGTTCAAATGCGACCTCGGCCGCAGCCCGACCGCGCTTCGTCTCTATTGCCTGCGCCCTAACCGACGAGTGCCTCATCTCGGACATCAGGTTCTGCAAATCCGAGAGGCGCCCCTCTTTGAGCGCCTCCCTTTGCCTGAGCGTGATATCCAGCAGCCCGGACAGTATCTCGTCCTGCTTTAGCAGCGTATCGGTCAGAGCCGCCGATTTTTCCGACATCAATCCTCGACTTTATTGATCCCCGCCCAGAGGAGGCGACCCGCGAGTGCGTTGAGGTCCGGATTGTACCTGCCTTCATCGACCTGCCGCTTGAGATCTTTCACCCTGTCCTCCCGAACTTCGGGAATTTTGCCCAGCTCCAGCGAGATATTCGCCATCTCCCGGGCAAATGGACTCACCGCAAGCCCGTCGCTTCCGGTCACCGCATCGTCGTAACCGAACGCGACGCCCCGGCGGGACTTGGCTTTTCCAACCGCTCCGACTCCGCTTATGTCATTGATCTTCTCTATCATGACTACAATCACCTCTCAACGGTGGGAACAACTTCTTTACGTATATTATCGGACGCGCAGCGGGAAGCTTTATGAAAACATTTCAAACTCGAAAAAGATCTCAGCCGGGCAACTGCAAGCTCTTCTTCACAAGCTGGAAATACCCGCTCTTCACGAGATGCGATATTTTTCTCTCGTCCACCCTCAGGATTTCCGCTACGTCCTGAATCGTAAGGCTGCCATGCACGCGCTCGCGAATCAGAGTCCTGGCACTGATGTAAAGCTGCTGCTCCTCTTCCCTGCACGCGGCGCAAATTTCGCGCCCTCCTGAAGGGACGACAGTCGCCTTGCCGCACATCCCGCATTTCGCCAAATCCAAGGACAAACCCGCTCACCACCCATACGTTCAGTCACGCGATCTTCTGCTCCAAACCACCGCGCCCACCACAACGGCGCCAGAATCGCATAGGGGTTTGCGAGCCGCCAGCAGCGTTCCCCCGGTGGTGCAGACGTCGTCTACCAGCAAAACCCTCGCCCCCGGCTCAATTTTTCGCACCGAAATCGCGCCGTCCGGCAACACCCTATGCGCGCGGTCAAGCGAGCGAGCCTGGCTCGGCACCGCCGATTTCCAGCGCAGGCAGTCGAGGACCGGAACCTTCCATACGGAGGACGCTCCCCGCGCTATCAGCTCTGCCTGATTATACTCCCGTTCGCTGCCCTTGTGCAATGGCACGGGAACCAGAAAATCGACGTCCGGCTTGGGGATCATCCGGGCCATGAGGCCCCCCATCATGAGCGCTATGTTCTTTCGGGACGAGTATTTCATCAGATGCACCACGTCCCTGTTGAGGCCCCCGTATTCCGACACGGCGGTGCAGGTCATGCCGTCCGGATGCTTCTCGCACGGGGGGTCTTGCCCGCAAGCGGCGCAAAATTTCCGAACGTTCCCCGCAAGCGACTTGAGGCATTCAGGGCAGATGTCCGCCGCGAGCAGGCCACAGACGGGGCATGAGGAAGGCCACGCGATGTGCAGCAGACATCTGGCGGCGCGCGAAAATATGCCTATGCCATGCCCTCCGCGTCTTTTCTTACGGCATCGGCCCTGTCGGTCTCCTCCCAGCGGGGCATCGGGGAGAGGTCCTCCCTGCCGATGTGCCCATACGCGGCGATCCTGCGATATTGCGGGCGGCGGAGGTGGAGATCCCTGATTATCGCGGCGGGGCGGAAATCGAAATACCGCCTGACGAGCTCGGTGATCCTGCTGTCGGCAATTTTGCCCGTGCCGTAAGTTTCCACCATAATCGAAACGGGGTTTGCGACGCCGATCGCGTATGCCACCTGTATCTGGCATCTCGCGGCAACGCCAGCCGCCACTACGTTCTTAGCCGCGTACCTCGCCATGTAGGCGGCCGACCTGTCCACCTTCGTCGGGTCCTTGCCGGAGAACGCGCCGCCTCCGTGCGGGACTACGCCGCCATACGTGTCCACTATTATCTTGCGCCCGGTGAGGCCGGAGTCGGCCTGCGGGCCGCCCAGGACAAAACGCCCCGTCGGGTTGACCAGGACCTTCGGCTTCCCATCGACCAGCTCCTCGGGGAGGATAGGGTTGACCACCTGCTCTATTATGTCGGAAGCTATTTGGCTCTCGTCCACAGCCGGGTGATGCTGCGCGCTCACGACGACCGTGTCGACGCGCACCGGCTTGATCCCGTCGTACTCAAGCGTCACCTGCGTCTTCCCGTCCGGGCGCAGGTATGGCAGGACGAGGTCCTTGCGAATCTTTGAGAGCCTTCGCGCCAGCTTGTGCGCAAGGGATATCGGCGCGGGCATGAGCTCGGGCGTCTCGTCGCACGCGTATCCGATCATCATCCCCTGGTCGCCTGCGCCGATCCTGTCGATGTCCTCGTCCCCCATCTCGGACTCGCGAACCTCCAAGGCGCGGTCAACGCCCCGGGCTATGTCCGGGGACTGCTCGTCGATAGCGGTTATGACGGCGCACGTCTCGCCGTCGAAGCCGTACTTCGCCCTCGTGTAGCCGACGTCCTTTATCGTCGATCTGACTATCTTTGGAATATCGACGTAAACGCCCGTCGTGATCTCACCCGTTACAACCACCAGACCCGTGCTGACCAGCGTTTCGCAGGCAACACGCCCCATGGGTTCCCGCTCGAGTATAGCGTCGAGAACGCCATCGGAGATTTGATCCGCGAGTTTGTCCGGGTGCCCTTCGGTAACGGATTCCGACGTTACGAGGTACCTTTCTTTGCTCATCGAACACACCTCCTGTAAATTAAACAAGATTAAAAACACTTGCGAAAAGATTATATCATATGACAAGCAATATCATATTTTTCAGATAGGAAATATTTAAACGTCACGAATACGCGATGGGAACCCTCTGCAGCACCATCAAGCCCTCCCTGTGCTCAAAACCGTTGCGCTCGAGGAAAGGCACCAGGTCGCTCGAAAAACTGGTGATGATGGGTATGTCCCTGACCGCAGGGTGCGTCAGCGCGTACGACATCAGCCTCGAGCCGATGCCCTTGCCCTGATGGTCGGGGTGGACGAGGATATCCCAGATCGAGCCCCTGAAGACGAAATCCGTCAGCATCCGGCAAAACGCGACCAGCTTGCCGCCGCTTCTGGCGGAAAAGCAGAGGTTCGTCCCCTCCAGCATCCGCTCTATCTGCCCGAGCGACCTGCTTCGCCCCCAATGTGTGAAACGAAACAGCTCCTGCAGCTCGATCGCCGCAACTGCCCTGCTGCTGTCGTAAAAGATGTAATCCTGCGACGGCCCGCGCTCCGGCGCGTTGCCGATTCCAGCGTCACCCATCGCGCTACTCCCCCGTCATGAGCCGCCCAGCCCGCCCGAACGCGAGCCCTTCAGCTCGCATTCGACGTCCTCTATCAGCCTGCCGCGCAGCGCCATTCCCCCCAGTATGTTGTGAAGATCGGTCATTCGGGGACTGCCTGCGACCTCGAGCTGCAATACCTGCCCAGCGCCGCAATGCGGGCAGGTCCAGTTCATCCTCGCGACGCCATCCCCATCAGGCGTCCCTGCCAACACTTTAGCTTCGCCGCACGACTGACAGCCTACTATCAACATTCGGGCACTCCCTTCCACACTCTCATATAGCGGCCTGTCATGAATCGCCGTTATTTTTCCCCACTTCTATGCCAACCCTGACCGGGCCTTCCGTATAGATATCGGCAGCCGCGCTGATGGTGACAACGCAATCTTCGCTGCTTTCGACGATCTTATCGACGATATCGTAAAAATCAAGCGTGTCGAGGTTGCCGACCGTTCCGGAAAACGGGTCGGGCAGAATGCCCTTGGATACGGCCATCCTGTTTATCTGCTTGAGCATCGTGTAAAGGACGTTGGCGGCGTCCTCGTGCGTCATCTCCCTCCTAATCGCCTCCCTCATCATCACCTCTCCTTCGCTGTAGATGAGATTGCTGTCGAACATCGTTATCAGCCCTTCGAGCGTCTGCCCCATCACGATATTGGACGGCGC
>JAISQC010000120.1 GCA_031274465.1 Synergistaceae bacterium
ACGAATTTTCTCGTGACCTCAGGAGGCGATTTCCTCATGCAGTTCAAAACCGACCTGTCCGCGTGCTCCGGCGCGATCTTCATCTGCCCGCTCACGTGGTTGCGGCAGAGCTCCTCCAGAAAATCCCGCCCGGCGGGGTCGGCCAAAATGTAGTCGATACGCAGCCCTGACCGGACGAATACCTTTTTAATCCCTTGAGTCGCGGCGACGCTTCGCAAGATGTCGAGATATTCGTCGTGAGAGACGCTGAGTTCGCTGCAAGGCGCGGGGAAAAGGCACTGTTTGCCCTTGCACGGCCCGGATTTTAAGCTTTTTGGGCAGCTCGGCACCCTGAAATTCGCTGTGGGGCCTCCGATGTCGTGGATATATCCTTTGAAATCCGGATCTTTCGTCAAAATTTCTGCCTCGCGGACGATGCTGGTTTTGCTCCGTGCCTGTATGACCTGCCCCTGATGCAGGGTTATCGCGCAGAACGCGCACCCTCCGAAGCATCCGCGATGGCTGGAAATGCTGAATTTGACCTCTTCAAACGCCGGTATGGCCTGATCTCCGTAGGAAAGATGCGGGCGCCTCGCGTACGGGAGGGAATAAATTTTGTCCAGCTCCAATTGCGACAGCGGGGGGGCGGGAGGGTTCTGCACTACGGCCCACGCTCCTTGGTCCTGCGCTATGGCCCTGCCGGAAGCGAAATTTTGCTCTTCGTAAAATATCCTGAACGCCTCGGAGAAGGTTTTTTTGTCAGACCTCACCGCCTCGAACGACGGTATTTCGAGAAAACCGGCGGCGCTTTTCGCGTCGTCCATGCTGCGTGCCTTCCAACACGTGCCGGGAATGTCGCGGATGCCGCTGACCGGCTCTCCCTCGGACAGACGCCGCGCCGCAAGCTTGAGCTGAAACTCCGCCATTCCGTATATCAGCAGGTCGGCCCTGCTGTCGGCCAGCATCGACCTTCGCACTTCGTCGGCCCAATAGTCGTAATGCGCCATTCGCCTCAAACTCGCCTCGATGCCGCCGATTATAACGGGGATGTCGCCCCATATCTCGCGAATCCTGTTGCAGTATACGATAGTGGCCCGGTCGGGCCTTTTTCGCGGCGCGCCTCCCGGCGAGTAGGAGTCGCGCGCGCGGCGTTTCTGGGGCGAAGAGTAGTTAGATAGCATCGAGTCGAGGTTTCCTGCCGACACCAATACGCCGAGCCTGGGCCTGCCCATGGTCGTGAAGTTATCGACTCCCCGCCAGTCGGGCTGGGCAACTATGCCAACCTTGAAGCCGCAGGACTCCAGAACTCGAGACACTATCGCGATCCCAAACGATGGATGATCGATGTACGCGTCTCCGACGACGCACAAAAAATCCAGCTCCGCCCACTCAAGATCGTCCATTTCTTCCCTCGACATCGGCAAAAACGACGGAGGCCGCACATTTGCCCTGTTTCGGTCTTTTCTGCGCGGCGGTGTGTTTTTCATAAAGACGTGACGCGCACAATCCCATCGCATCCAGTTTTTGCGAGCATTTCGCCTACAGTCGCCCCAAGCGACGGATGCTTCCATCTGTCTGCTATGTCGGAGAGCGGCACGAGGACGAACGCCCTCTCAAACATCGAGGGGTGCGGTATCGAAAGCCCGTCTTCTGCCAGCAGCAGGCTGCCGCACGTCAGTATGTCGATGTCTATCTCTCGCGGACCCCAGCGCTCGCGGGTTTTTCGGCCAATCTCCCGCTCGATGTCCTTGGCGGCTGCGAGAAGTTCGCGCGGGCGGATATCCGCATCGAGCAGGACGCAGGCGTTCAGAAAGCGGGGCTGCTCCTCCAAACCCCAAGGCGGGGTCTCGTACACGCCGCTCTTAGCGGTTATCGAGCGGCCCGACAGCCCGAGCATATAAACAGCCCTTCTGATATTGCCCAGCCTGTTTCCGACGTTGCTTCCCAGCGACAGGGCGTACTCGCTCACATCGCGTGCCTCGCTATTTCAGCGGCCATATCGACGGCACGCCTGTTCGCGGCGACATCGTGGACCCTGACTATATTGACGCCGGCAACGGCGCACAGCGCGGATATGGCGAGCGTCCCTTCCAATCGCTCGTCAGGCCCTGCGGCCTCGGTTTTTCCGATGGCATGTCCGATAAAGCCCTTTCTCGACGCGCCGATCATGACCGGAAAGCCCAACTCGAAAAAATCGCCCACATTGGCGAGTATCGCCAGATTGTCCGAAACCCGTTTGCCGAAGCCGAGCCCAGGGTCGATTATTATGGAATCGCGGGATACTCCCGACCCTTCGAGCGCCTCCGCTTTTTTTTTGAAAAAATCGAACAGCTCCGCAAAAAGATCGTCGTACCAAGGCGATCGCTGCATGACGTCGGGCGTTCCTTTGGTGTGCGTCAGCACATAAGCGGCGCCTGATTTTGCGGCGACATCGATCATGCGGGCCGATTCCTCAGAAAGCCCAAGGCCGGATACGTCGTTTATGATATCGGCCCCTGCCTCGACTGCGGCCTCAGCTACCGACGCCTTGCGGGTGTCGGCGGACAAAGGCATGTCCGGCAGTTCGCGCCGTATCGAGGATATGACGGGCAGCAGCCTGTCCATCTCGTCCTTCTCGTCCGCCGCGCGCGAACCCGGCCGCGTCGATTCGGCGCCGACGTCTATGATATCCGCGCCTTCCGCAGCCATCGATACGGCGCGCTTTACGGCTTCGCTCTCCCCAGTCACACTGCTTGCCGCATAAAACGAGTCTTCTGTGACGTTCAAAATGCCCATCACTAACGCCCGGTCAAGCGGCAGCCTTCGACCGTCAAATAGCGGCATTTCGGGAGGCAACGCTCGCCTCGGCGCGCAAAGCCGGTTGGAAAGCGAGAAAGACCTGCCGTTCCCGTTTTTTTCAAAATTGAGCCTCACCTCTGCGCCTCCTTCGAATTCGATGCATAGATGATACACAAACGGGGCATTATTGCAATCTGGCAGCGATGGAATATTGCAAACTTTCTCGTTCTCTCATATACTTTATTCTGCTGATGCTTTTTTTATCGTTACGTTGAAAAATCATTGTAGGCACTGATTTGCCGGGCATCGCTCGATAAAACTGATTTGAGCAAAGGGGGTTTTGAAGATGTGACGTGTTTGCGGATCAGCCTCCTTTTAAGAAATGCTTGCCAAACAGCACGGTTTCTCCCATAACAGCCAGATAAATCATCTATAGTGTTGGAGGTAAACTGACGTGAAAAAATTTTTGCACTCTTTAGTCGCAGCAGCTCTGATCCTCTCGGCCGCAAATGCAGCTACGGCGGCGCCGTCCGTCAACAGGGGGGACTATTTCATCACGGTGCTCACCGGCCCGTCGAGCGGGATATACTTTCCGATCGGAGGAGCTTTCTCGACATTCCTTGGCGGCCTAGGCTACAAGACGTCGGCAACCGCGACGGGGGCGACGGCTGAGAACATCAACGCGCTTCTGACAGGTCAGGGGGAGATGGCTATCGCTATGGCGGACTCCGTCATACAGGCCGTCGATTCGTTCGGCGCTTTCGAGGGCAAGCCGCCGGCAAAAGACCTGCGCGCGCTGATGGGGTTGTGGCCGAACTTCTGTCAGATCGTCACCACCGCCGACTCGGGCATTAAAAAATTCACCGACATGAAGGGCAAGCGCGTTGGGGTCGGCGCCCCCAACTCCGGCGTCGAGCTGAACGCCCGCATGATGTTCGAAGCGCACGGGATGACCTACGCCGACTGCAAGGTTGATTACCTCAGTTACGGGGAGGCGATAGACCAGATGAAAAACGGCCTCTGCGACGTGGCATTCGTCACCAGCGGGCTTGGAAACGCCACCATCATGGAACTTGGCACCAGCAAAAAGATCTCTTTCGTGCCGGTAGAGGGCGAGGCGCTTGCCAACCTGATCAAAAAATACCCCTTCTACATCGAGGCCACTATCCCGGCGGCCACTTACGGTACCGAGGGCGACACGACGACAGCGGCGGTGATGAATATAATGCTGATCGACAAAAACCTGCCTAACGAAGTCGTATACGACCTGCTCGAAAACATATACTCGCCCGCCGGGCTCGATGCGATCGGATCGTCTCATGCCACGGCGAAGGCAAACATAACTCCAGAAACGGCCCTCCGCGGCATAGAAGGGACATCGGTCCCTCTGCACGATGGTGCCGTGCAGTATTATAAGGACAAGGGTGTCCTGAAATAGCGCGCGCACCCTTCGCCCGGGGAAGGCTTCGCGCCTCCCCGGGCACAGTTTTGGCAATGACGGCATTGCTGGCTTCGGCATTGTGTTTTCCACACGGTTCGGAAGCGGGCGACGGCGTTTTCTTGAGAATCCGGGACTGGAAGACGGGGGAAATGCTGGCAGAAGCGCCGGCCCGCGTCGGCGGGAGGGTCTTTTTCGGATGGATTCACTCGCTCGAACTCATTCCGTGGGGCGAGTATTATCACATCGACGAAAATTTGAGCCTCATCCTTGACGCGATCACGTTCCCCGCGTTTGGCGCCGGAATACCTGAAAATAAAGGAAAAGTCTGCTATGTGCGGGACGGCCTCATCTATATGGAGGGAATCGGCCAAAAATTCGATGAGCTGGCATGGCTCAACTCGCACACAGCCACGCAGGAGATAACGCTCGACGAAATGTTCGTAGCGCGGGGCGCGGCGTTGCCCCACCATGCCAGATTGCGTCTTGTCGTCGAAAGGGGCGAAGTCAATGAATCTAGATAAAAACGAGGAAAAAATACTGCTTGAAAACACCGCGCCACCGAAAGGGATGGACGACAGCTCGGACGAGGCAATCGCAAAAGCGATGGAGGGGGTCCTTACAGAAGATCAGCAAAGGCTCATAGAGGACTTGGACAAAGAGTCCAGCACCCGAAGGCTCGAAAACCCCGTCATCTCGAAAATTTTCTACTTGGGATGCGTCGCCGTCACGGCATATCATCTGTTCTCTTCGTTCAAGCCGCCCGAAGTTTTAAAGCACCGCTCGCTGCATGTGGCTATGATGCTCGCGCTGGGTTTTATCATGTACCCATTCAGCAAAAAAGGCAACTATAAAAAAGTGTCGCTTGCCGACTGGGTTCTCATAATACTCTCTGCGGCAATCCCGATATACGTCTGGACACAATATGTCGGAATAGTCGAACGCGCGGGCAACCCCAGCACCAACGACATGATAGTGGCCACCATGCTGGTGCTGCTGGTGCTCGAAGCCTCGCGGCGGATGGCGGGGTGGGCGCTGCCGATCTTGAGCGTTGTTTTCATCCTGTACGGCCTTTGCGGGCCGCGCGGCCTCTGGCCCGTATCCTTGCCGATATTCGGCCATCGGGGTTACACGTGGATGCAGCTTTCGAACCAGTTCTTCGCCAATACCGAGGGCATTTACGGCTCATCGGTCAGCGTGGCGGCAAGCTACATCTTTTTATTCATACTCTTCGGGGCAGTGATGGGAAAATCCGGGATGGGCGCGTTTTTCAACGACATCGCCATGGCGCTTGCCGGGCATACGAAGGGCGGCCCCGCAAAGGTTTCGGTCATATCGTCCGGGTTTCTCGGATCGATCAACGGTTCTGCTGTTGCCAACGTCGTCACCACCGGGGCTTTTACCATCCCATTGATGAAGCGCACGGGATATTCGAAGGATTTCGCCGGCGCAGTGGAGGCAGCCTCGTCTGTCGGAGGGCAGCTGCTGCCTCCGGTCATGGGCGCCGCGGCGTTCATAATGGCAGACATACTTAGCATCCCCTATTCGAAGATAATCGTCCATGCCGCCATCCCGGCGCTGCTGTATTACCTCGGCATCTTGATACAGGTTCAGCTCCGCGCCGGCAAGATGGGCCTCGTCGGCATTTCGAGTGATAAGCTGCCAAAAGTCAGCGCAGTCATCAGCGACAAAGGGCACCTGCTCATCCCCATAGCGGTGCTTCTTTATATGCTGCTCTTCTCCGGAACGACTGTAGTGTATTCCGCTGTCGTGACGATAGGCGCCACCATCGTGGTGGCCTGCTTTAAAAAATCGACGAGAATGGGTTTCAAAGACGTCATGGACGCGTTCGCCGACGGCGCCAAGCAGACGGTCCCGGTGGCCATGGCCTGCGCTTGCGTAGGGATCATAGTAGGTTCCATCTCCAAGACGGGCTTCGGGCTCACGATGGCTAACGCGATCATCTCGTTTGGCAAGCAGAGCCTGCTCGCGACTCTCGTCTTCACGATGGTAACCTGCATGATCCTCGGCATGGGAGTGCCTTCCATTCCGGCCTACATCATCACCGCCACGATAGGCGCAAACGCGCTCCATCAGCTTGGCATACCGGCTGTGGCGGCCCACATGTTCGCGTTTTACTTCGCTATGTTCGCGAACCTCACGCCGCCGGTAGCCCTCGCGGCTTTCGC
>JAISQC010000085.1 GCA_031274465.1 Synergistaceae bacterium
ACTGTCACCAGCCCCGGGGTGCCGCCCACGAACCAGACGTCGGTCCAGTCGTTGGTGGTCCCAGTCTTGCCGAAGGTCTGGTATCCCTCCTTGGCAAGGTTCGCCCTCGTCCCGGTCCCCCAGCTCACCGCCTGCATGAGCATCGACCTCACAGTGACGGCGGTCTCGGGCGAGAGGGCGTCCGTGATGACGGGGCCGTTCTGCTCCACTGGGTCACCGTTGCTGTCCAGTATCTCGCGCACGCCATAAGGCGTCACCCTGCGCCCGTTGTTCGCGAAAACGCAGAAGGCCACGCCCATCTCGAGCGGGGTGAGGCTGCTCGAGCCGAGCGCCACGGACAGGTCCTCCGGCAGATATGGGGTCGTTATGCCCATGCGCCGCGCCTGGCTCCTGATGACATCCACGCCAGTCACTTGAGCCAGCCGGACGGCGGCGGTGTTGATCGACAGCGACAGCGCGTCTATCAGCGTTATCTCCCCACGGTTTTTGCCATCGCTGTTTTTGGGCGACCATCCGTTCGGAAACCTCAGAGGGGCGTCGAATATCCTGTCGATCGGCCTGTAACCGCTTTCGATAGCGGCGGCGTAGACTATCGGCTTGAACGCGGAACCCGGCTGCCTATATGCTTGGGTCGCCCTGTTGAATTTGCTGTTGTCGAAGTTCCTCCCGCCGACCAAGGCCAGTATCTCCCCCGTGTCCGGGTCGAGGCACGCTAGGGCGCCTTCGAATTTCAAATTCGAAATCACCGCCTCGGCGCGCCGCTGAAGCTCGAGGTCGACCGTGGTGCGTATCGTCAGCCCTCCCCTGTAGACGCGGTCTTTTCCGTATTTGGGCAGCAGTTCCTTGAAAAGTATGTGCGACACGAAGTGAGGCGCGTCTTCCATCACGAAGGCCACCCTTGAGTCGGCGCTCCTTATGTAGGTGAGGGCGGCCGCAAATGCCTGCGACCTCTCCTGAGGCGTTATCATCTCCGTATCGACCATCCGCCCGAGGACGTAGCTCTGACGCTGCTTACCCTTTTCGGGATGCCTTATCGGAGTGTAGGCGTTCGGCGCCGGCAAGAGCCCAGCCAGCATCGACGCCTCAGCCAGCGTGAGGTTTGCCGCGTTCTTCCCGAAATAATTCTGGGCGGCCGCCGTGATGCCGTAGGCGCCTTGGCCGAAATAAGCCATGTTGAGGTAAAGCTCCAATATCTGGTCTTTCGTGTAGACCTTTTCCATTCGGATGGCGAGGATGGCCTCGCTCGCCTTGCGCTTGAGCGTGCGCTCGCGGTTCAGGAACATCATGCGCGCGACCTGCTGGGTGATGGTGCTGCCCCCCTGGCTTGCCGACCTGCTCCTGAGGTCGTTCAGAAGCGCGCGCGCTATGGCCTTCAGCCGAATCCCCTGATGGTCGTAAAATTCGCTGTCCTCAGCCGCCAGCACCGCCTTTACCGCCCAAGGGGAAATCTGGCCGATGTCGGACCACGTCCTGTTTTCCTCGAAAAGGCGGGCGATCACGTTGTCGTGCCGGTCGTACACAACCGACGTAAGGCTAGGCGTGCGCATCGTCTCGACGGGAGGAAGGTCCCGCGTGACGTCCTGCAACAGGATGACGCACAGCACCGATGCAAACGCGGCAACCCCTATGAGCAGGAAGATCAAAAGATGCGTGACGCCCCTTATTACCGAGAATATCCCTATGCGAGGCTTTTTTTCGCCCACGTTCCCCTCGCGATCATCGTCGATCATTTTCCCAAAAACCTCCGTACCCGTTTTGCGAATATCGCATCTTAAGATTTTTCATCATTATACAACATCACAGACGGGAGATTATACTTGTTTTCGCTTGCCGCCGGAAAACCAAACGCTGCTTGACCGTGCTTATAACGGGGAAACGACCGCAATGCCGGGTACAATACAAATATTTATGGAAAAAAGGCATCATTCCCTATCAAGCCATATATATAAATTACAGATCAGAGAGGTCTTTGGATATATTTTCACAGAACGGCAATTTCTACATTAATCTTACGAGTGCAGCCAGCAGGATCTTTGGCCCCCTCGGTGAGGGAGCTGTCACGCAGTGACTGAGGGAGTGCCTTACCCTCAAGGGCACCCCCACCACCGCACGCGGTCCCCCTCCCCCACTGGGGGATGTAAAATCGTTTAGGCTCGTCATTTTTGATTATATTAGCACCTATGGGACAGAGTCCCGAGAACCTGCCTGTGGTTAAAGGACTAAAAATTCGGGCTTTTTTCGCGCCCAAATATTGGGCGCTGGAGTTTTCAGGAAGCCCGATGATTTTTTTCCATTTCTTTCCAACGCCGTTCTTCAGCAGCCCACCGTTTTGCTTCGTCTTTCCAACGCCGATCCTCGGCATTCCAACGTCTTTCATCATCGTTAAATTAACAATAAAATCGAAGAAAAGCGCAGTTTGTTTGACCAGCCCTGCCTTCGCGTTTCAGCTCTTCCCCGCACATACTGCGTGGATTACCCTTAAGCGCCAAGCGCGGGCATTGTATCCTTGGTATGTCAGACGAAGCATCCGGCTGAAATTGATTCCAACGCGCCAAGGAGGGGAAGCCCATGGAAAGCGAAGGCGTAACGAAGCTCCTGCCGCTCAAATCGGACGTCGTGTTCAAGATGGTATTCGGGGACAGGAGGCACGGCAAGGTCCTGCGCGCCTTCCTCATGTCCGCGCTCGACATCCCGGAGGGCGAGTACTCCGCGATCTCCCTGATCGACACGCACCTGGAGCGCGACTTCCCCGGCGACAAGCTGGGCAT
>JAISQC010000006.1 GCA_031274465.1 Synergistaceae bacterium
CTCATCGTCGGGTTTTCGGTCTTTCTAGCTGCGACCGGCGAGATGGGGGCGCCGTTTGCCGCGTCCGCTGGCATGTCGCTCGCCGCTGCGTTCGGCTGGTTTGCATTGGGCACCGAATATCCGCCCAAAGGCTCGCTTCCCGTCGCCTGCGTACTGTTCATAGCGGCGATTGCGGGGATATTTTTCATAAACTCGTCGTTTGCCGCGCCCGGAGGAGATGCCCTCGACATGAGGGGTTGGAGCGGGGTCGTGCTGGCTGATAGAAAATGGGGCTACATGAGGGCTGCGCTGGTGCGGGTCATCGCCCCGAATTCGCCATGGAAGCCCGCTAAGGTCGTCCTCAAGTATCGGGGCGGCGCGGCGCTTGAACCGGGCGACGCAATACTGGTCTCTGGCAGAGCCCGGGAATTCAAAAGATCAAACGGCCCGCGCGAGTTCGACGAGCGTCTGTACTGGAGGGCGAAGGGGGCTGTGGGGGAGGTGGTTTCCCCAGTCGTTTCCGTCACCGGGAAAAAGCGCGGGTTCGCGCTTTGGCGGAAGGTTTTGTCGCGCCGCATAAGAATGGCGCTCCCAGCCCGTACTGCCGGTTACATACTCGCTTCGTGGACAGGGGAAAGGGACGAGGGGCTGGCAGATTTTCACCGCGAGGCCGGAACGTCGCATCTTTTGGCGGTCTCCGGCCTCCATGTCGGCGTTGTCTGGGCGATAGCCCAATTTCTGCTGCGGCGCGTCAGGTTCAGGCTTTTTTTCGCAAGCGCCGTCATATGGTCTTATGCGCTGCTTTCCGGAGCGTCTCCCAGCTCGATGCGGGCTGCCCTGATGATACAGTTCGTCATTCTCGGCAAAATTTTGGGGCATTCTGGATCGGCTTTCAACAGCGCGTCGTTAGCGGCTTCCGCCATGCTTATTTTCAACCCGTGGCTTTTTTGGGACGTGGGATGGAGGATGTCCGTCCTCTCCGTGCTGGCTCTGTCGTCGCTGGCGGCGCTCGAAGCCGAAAATTCCGCTAAGGCGCTCGCCGCGAGCCCTGTGGTGTGGCTTGCCACGTCAATGCAGTCCGCGTGGACGTTTGAGTCCGTACCTTTCGCTGGGATCGTGATAAATATATTCGCTCCGGCCGTGTTCGCGGTTTTGCTCCCCCTTGCGTCCGTCATGTCGCTTCCCTCCCTGCTCGGGCTGAATGTCGGATTTTATCCCGCAGCGCTGGCGGAATTGGCTTTTGCCGCATGGGAGCGCTTTTCGGGCAATTTGACGTTTCTTTTCCCGTGGAGCGTCTCATTTTCGATCCCGCTGCTGCTTGGCGGGGTCGCGGTCCTCGTATGGCTTTTCGCCAAAGCGTGCGGTTTTTCGCGTTACAGGGCCTGGGCGGCTTTAGCGGCTAACATGGCCTGCCTGTGCTGCTTTCTGTGGAACGCCTGATATAATTATCGATCATTGCCGGATGGGGGAAGGTACATGCTGCTCGTGCTCGACATAGGCAACACCAATATTTCAATAGGGGTTTTCAGCGACGGCGCGCCCGCTGGCGGCTGCTTGGCGGTCCATGCGCGGTTCTCGTCGATAGACAGGACGTCCGACGAAGCGGGGCTGCTGCTCGAAAGCCTGCTTCATTCGCACGGCCTTGCGCCCGGCGCGCTGGACGGGGCAATACTGTGTTCCGTGGTCCCGCGCCTCGAAGCGGTGTGGCGCAACGGCATAAGGGAGTATCTGGGGCTGTCGCCGCTGGTCGTCTCGAACAGGCTCGATCTTGGGATGAAGGTGGACATGGACATCCCGGGAGAGGTCGGCGCGGACCGCCTCGCGAACGCGGTCGGCGCCGCCGAAAAATACGGGCGCCCTGTCGTGGCTGTTGACCTGGGGACGGCGATAAACATCGACGTCGTTTCGCAAGACGGCACTTATATAGGAGGCGCCATAGCCCCTGGGCTTTACACGAGCGTCCAGACTCTGTTCTCCTCGACGGCGAAGCTTCCGCAGGTAGCCCTCGAAGCGCCTCCGCGCGTCATCGGGCGCAACACCATAAACGCCATTCAATCAGGGATAGTGTACGGCTACACCGGTCTCGTGGACGAGCTGGTGTCGAGGATAATCGGCGAGCTGGGGGTGAGCGCCGCCGTCGTGGCGACCGGAGGTCACGCAGAAATCCTGGCGGCAGAGTCGCGCACGATAAAAACGGTCGATCACTGGCTCACGCTGGACGGCCTTCGGATCATCTACTGGCGCAACAACGCCGGAAATGGATGACGGGCGGCGCAAAATTGAGATTAGGCGGCGTAGAGGTCTCAAACCCGATCTGGCTGGCCCCGCTTGCAGGGGTCACGACGCGCCCTTTTCGCGCTTTCCACGCCGCTTTGGGGGCAGGTTTGGTCCATACCGAGATGATCAGCGCGACGGGGGTTTCGCATAAAAACAGGAAGACGTTCCGCATGATCCAAAACGGCGGCGGGCCGCGAGTCGCGCTTCAGCTCTTCGGCCCGAACGCCGGCGAAATGGCGCTCGCGGCTGAAATGGCCTTGGCTGTCGGGCATTTTTCCGCGCTCGAGGTCAACATGGCCTGCCCGATGCCGAAGGTGACGAAAAAGTGCGGCGGCGCGGCGCTCATGTCAAACCCTGCCGAGGCGGCCCTCATGGTGAAAAGCCTGAAAGCATTCGGCATTCCAGTGTGGGCGAAGCTCAGAATTACCGACCGGGCGATACATCCGCTGCCCATAGGGGAGTTTTGCGAAACTTTGATAACGGCAGGCGCCAGCCTCCTCATCCTGCACGGCAGGACCCCGCAGCAGAGATACGAGGGCGCTGCCGACAAAGGCGCTGTGTGCGAGGTTGCCGCAAGGCTTCCCGGCATGATCGCCGCGAGCGGGGACTTCTTCGCTCCGGAGGACGCGGCGTTTTACCTGAGCGGCGGCTGCGTGGCGGTGCTTGCCGCGAGGGGCGCGCTGAAAGACGCGTACCTGATCCCCAAAACCCTTGCCGCTCTCGGATTTCCCGTAGACGAACGATTTGTCGCCCCGTCCTTTGCCGACCAGGCGGAGGCAATCATAAAAACCGGCAGGGAGGCGAGCTTGCTGGAGGGGGCGCCGTTCGCGCTGATCACGGCGCGAAGGATGCTTTCTGGCATGTTCAAAGGATGCCCGGGGGTTTCCAGCCTGCGCCAGTCGTGCTCTCAGTGCCGGGACTGGGAATCGTTTGAAAAAAGCCTGACCGAATGGCTGGAAAACGTTTTTCCGCGATGAGCGGCGTCTGGCGCGGAATTGACGCAGGGGCGGCATAAATGCCCGCCCCTGCGCGTTGGAAATTCTGCTTAAATGTGACGTGCGCGCGAAGCGCATGACAGCAATCCAAGCCGGCATATCAGGCTATTCGTTTAAAAAAGCCTGATCAGCATCCTGTAGAGCTCTCTTCTGCCGTCAAACCTGTGGCCTCTGCGCGGCTCGGGATAATGGCGGCGCGGCGGCTGATATCCGTGGCGCGGCCTTGGGTAGCCGTGGCGAGGGGGGGGCGCGATGAAACCGAAGCGCGGGAAGCGGTCGTGCCCCGTGCGCGGACGGAAATGCCCCGGGTTTCGGCGATAATCGTTATATGGCCTCCTCTGCGGGAATGGGCCTGGCCCGTGATAAGCGGCCCCCTGCTGCCCGCCTCCGGCGAAATTCACGGCAAATGCGGCGTGTTTTCCATAACCTTGCGCAGGGGAACTCATGACGATGACTCCGCCGGGCGTATCGGCGTCAGGCCAAGCCAGAGCCTCCGGCGTGCCGAAAGCCAGCGAGGCGAGCAGTGCCAGCGGGGCAATTTTGAAGAAACGCTTTGCCGAATCTGAGCTTCTCATAAAACAATCACTCTCCTTTGCGCTATGGGATCTCCCGTCAAGTATCGCACGCATGCGCCGGAAGCAATATGAAGTTTTACGTAATAAGTTATCTGTCGCGGGTCAGGATTATCTCAGAGCCCTGCTTTGTGACGAGCGCCAGATCGTTCCCTCTGAATTCGAACCTCGTGACTTCGGAGAGAGCGCCGAGGTACGCGATTTCCTGTTCCATGAGATCAGGTGGCCCCATCTTCTTTGTGGTGATCCCGTCGCCGATGATTATTCTGTCGCCCAGGGACATCCAGGTGGACCTGTAGTTATTTACGGAAGCGATTCCGCCCGAGGTTCCGTCCGGATGAAATGTAACCGTCACCGTCGATCCGTCGATCACGCCTACCCCCGATATGCTTTTGACCCTCCATTCGACCCCGGTTGGTATTCCCTCTTCCGTCAGGCTGATTCCCCCGGGCGGCAGCCAGCTATCGTAGCCGGCGTATTTTTCCCCTTCGATAAAGAGGGTCGCGGACTCGCCCTTGCTCCAGAAGTACGTCTGTGGGTCGCCAGGAACTTCATATTTTGCCCCGCTGGCGCTCATGACCCGCTTCATTACGAAATTAACGCCGTCGGCTGTGAATATTATTTCTTCCGGGTCGCTCGTGTCCCTTATCAATGTGTATCTGGAATGCAAACGGCCGTCTATCGACAGCTCGGCGTATCCCCCCCAGCTTTTGAAGTAGGTGCTTGGGTCGTCGGGCGCTTCGTAGAATTGCCCTTCGCCTTCGATGGTTTCACCTTCGTAAACGCGATGGAGGATATACGTCTTGCCGCCCTCTCGCACGAAAAGCCCGTCATCAGTGGGTTCTGCCGCCCAAACAGGGCCGAACGCATGAAATGCGAACGCCAGGCACGCGGATAAAAAAATTGCCGTAAGGTTTTTTTTCGACATATCGGACATCTCCTTTTTAAAAAATGCTAGTTGCGATGTCAGTTATACAATATTTTAATTCCGATAATGTCAGATACAAGGGTGATTTTGACGTATTTTCAATATTTCAGGGTCACAGAGCCGTGTGTGGCGATGAGCGTGATAAAATTGACGAAAGTTCCTGCAATGATTAAATGATGGGTGAACAAGGGGCATGTGACGATGATGCATTATGTTTTTTTGACGATGGAACCGCGTTTGTGCAAAACAAATTTCGCGCATCGGTTTGCCAAATACGGTTTGCCGCTGCTTATGGCCATTTTATTGATCGCTTCGTCATTCGCCGATGCATCGCGAGCTGCCGAAGACGGAAAGATAAGGGCGTATCCGGTCGGGACTCCCTGCGACGGGATAGATTTTTCAGAGCTTGCGGCGCGCGGCAGCGGATTTTACTACGGCGCCTACAGGCACGCCGCGGCCATCGATTACGCCGACTTTCCGGAACACGGCGTAACCTACGACGACGAGCGGGCGCCGGTACTCTGGAGGGTGATGGGCGAAGAATCCGGCGACGGGCTCGTCACTCTCATGAGCAAATACGCGCTTGACGGTTACTTTTTTTATCGCGACTGGCGAAACCCTGTAAATATCTGGCGGGACTCCGATCTCCGCGCATGGCTGAACGACCCCGGTTACGACGGCGCGGCGCAAGGCGAGTCCGAAGACGAGGGCAGATACGGTTTTTTGCACCCGAACAAGAACCCCTTCACGGTCGCCGAGTTCGGGGACGGGCGCACTGGACCCATTGTGACCTCGACGGTGAAAACGAACGTTTTCAGGTTGGAGGACGCGACGTTAGTCCCGGGCGGTACGAAGACGACGACCGATCTGTTTTATCTCCCCTGGGGGACGTTTTTTTGGGACAGCTCGATGCCTCAAAACCAGATCGGTTGGGGCGCGGACGACGGCGGCGGGCCGATTTCCGGCGACTCGCGCCTGATAGCGGAAGGCGACGAAGAAAGAATCCCCGTCCTGCGGGGCGGCGATCCCGATGATAAGGGTTGCCGGTATTGGCTGCGCTCGCCCCACTCCAAGGCAGACTCCCATCTGTACATCGTCGATCGCTTCGGCCTTGTCTACGAAGGAAGCGTCGATACCTCCATCGGAGTCCGGCCGATATTCAAACTCAATCCGTCATCCGTGTTGTTCATTTCAGAAGTATCAGACGGATTCGTCGGCGATTATTCGGATGATCCTGCGTCTGTAAATTATAAATTGACGATAGTGAACCCCTCCCTCTCGCTTGCGGATTTAAGACTTGACGGCAAACCTCTCGCGTCCGGGCAAACCCTCTTTGTCCCATCCGGGGGATCGGTCACTTTGGCCGGCAACGTTGGAAGGGCCCAAAAGATGGCCTATAAAATCGTTGAGAACGCAGGCGAGGGCGTCAGCTCGATAACGGGCCACGGCGTCAGTCGCGCCGCGCCGGTTTCAGGCGACGTTTCGCTGATTGTCCGGGGCAAGCGCGCGGATGGGGAGAACCTCCCGCCCGGCAGGAACTATACGCTCTACGTCTGGGCTCAAAATGACAATCCGATAAATTCCGACGAGGGCTCGCCTCCCATGTACTTAAGGCTCGACGTGGAGCCAGACGGGGAGGGGCGTGACGAATAGGCCGCCGAGCCCGTTGCGCGACAGCGGAAATCCGCAACTTTTTTGTTTGGACATTCTTTTCTGAATGCGTATACTTTAAAAGAGCGGCACCCACCGTATCCGAAATAAATACGAAAGCACACGGAACGCAGGAACTCATAGTGGCGCGACGCAAAAAAACGGAGGTTTGAAAATGCTGCTTACGATCACACATACCGGCGCAAACGCCACCGACCTCGGCTATCTGCTTCACAAAAACCCGCATCGCCCCCAAGCCTTCGAGCTGAGCTTCGGCAAAGCTTACGTGTTTTACCCTGAGAAGGGCGAAAACCGATGCACTGCGGCTCTTTTGCTCGACATCGACCCGATAGATCTTGCCCGCGGCAAGGCTGGGTCTAAAAATGGGCTCTTCGACTACGTCAACGACAGGCCTTATGTCTGCTCGTCCTTTATGAGCACGGCGATCTCAAGGGTTTACGGCACGGCTATGTCCGGGCGGTGCGAGCAGCGCCCCGATCTGGCAGGTTCGGCGATAGAGCTGTCCGCGACGGTTGCCATGCTGCCTTGCAGGAAAGACGCCTCCATGCTGGAGCGAGTCTTCTCACCCCTGGGCTACTCCGTGGAGTTTGCCTCAGGAGAACTCGACGGGCTATATCCCGAGTGGGGGGCAAGCCCGTACGTCGATCTGACATTGAGCGGCACCGTCCGGCTGAAAGACCTGCTGCTGCATCTTTACGTGCTGATTCCCGTGTTTGACAGGCAGAAGCACTATTGGGTCGGGGAGGACGAGATAGAAAAACTGCTCTGCCACGGCAAAGGCTGGCTAGAGGGGCATCCTGAGAGGGAGTTCATCGTAAGAGGATATTTCAACCGCAGAAAACAATACCTCGCGAGGCTGGCTCTGGAGCGTCTGGACGACGGCGAAGGCGGGGCAAGGGATGAGATGGGCAAATCCGGGGAGGAGGAAACCGACCGCCAGCCCAGCCTGAACAAAAGAAGGCTGGAGGCGGTCGTAGCCGCATTGAAGGACAACGGCGCCGCCTCGGTGATTGATATGGGATGCGGCGAGGGGAATCTGCTGCGGCTGCTTCTCAAGGAGAGGTCGTTCGCGAAGGTTGCCGGAACCGATTTATCCCTTTCCGCCCTCGAGCGGGCCGGAAGGCGGATTCGATTGGACCGTTTGCCCGAAACGCTGAAAAATCGCGTCACGGTGTTTCAAAGTTCGCTCACCTACAGGGACGGGCGATTTTCTGGATATGACGCCGCAGCTTGCGTCGAGGTGATCGAGCACATCGATCGGAACAGGCTGCCGGCGTTTGAACGGGTTTTGTTCGGCTGCGCCAAGCCCAGGGTCATCGTGCTGACCACCCCTAACGTGGAGTACAACGAAAACTACGAGTTTCTCGGCGAGGGCCTCCTGCGCCACGGAGACCACCGTTTCGAATGGACTCGCGGGCAGTTTCGCGAGTGGGGCGACAGAACGGCGCAAAAGCATGGGTATTCGGTATCGTACAGCGACATAGGGGACGCCGACGGAGAACGCGGCGCGCCGACGCAGATGGGGGTGTTCGTCTTATGCAAGCAGAGCAGTTGAAAATACCGGCCCTCTGCGTGGTCGCCCTGATCGGCGCGTCGGGCAGCGGGAAATCCACGTTCGCCAGGAGGGTCTTCAAACCGACGGAGGTCTTGAGCTCGGATTTTTTCAGGGGGCTCGTATCTGACGACGAAAACGACCAATCCTGCACGAAGGACGCGTTCGACGCCCTTTATTACGTCGCCAACAAACGTCTCGACGCTGGGAAGCTCGTAGTCATAGACGCGACTAACGTGCAGAAGAAAGCGCGCGAAAAGCTCCTTCAGACCGCCGGCGAGCAGAACTGCCACGCCGTCGCCATCGTGCTGGATCTCCCCGAGGAACTATGCCAGACGCGAAACAAGCTTCGCCCGGATCGGAATTATCCGGCGCACGTGGTGCGAAGCCATGTGCGTGAGCTGAAACGCTCGTTGAAGCATCTCCGACACGAGGGATTTCGGTACGTATACGTGCTGAATAGCCAGGAGGACGCCGACTCGGCGGAATTGGTCCGAACCCCTCTGTGGAGCGACAAGAGGGACGAGGCTGGCCCGTTCGATATCATAGGCGACGTACACGGCTGTTACGACGAGCTGTGCGAGTTGCTTGGCCGCATGGGTTACTCGGTGGACAGGGACGGGTGCGCGGCGGTCCCTCCCGGGAAAAGAAAAGCGGTGTTTCTGGGCGATCTGTGCGACCGCGGCCCAGAAAACGTCAAAACCCTGCGGCTGGCGATGAACATGGTCGAGGCGAAGACGGCGCTCTGCGTGCCCGGCAACCACGAAGTGAAACTGCTCCGCAAATTGAAGGGCGCCGAAGTCAGCCCAACTCATGGGTTCGATGTCAATGTGAGGCAAATGGAAAGCGAGCCGCCGGAGTTCGCCGACAGGGTAAAAATTTTCCTGGACGGTTTGGTAAGCCACTATATCCTGGACGGAGGCAATCTCGTCGTGGCCCACGCCGGTTTGAAGGAAAAACTTCACGGGCGGGCGTCTGGCAAGGTTCGGTCGTTTTGCCTTTATGGCGAGACCACGGGCGAGACGGATGAATTCGGCCTGCCGGTGAGGTTCAATTGGGCAGAGGAGTACAGGGGCAGGCCTAAGGTCGTCTACGGCCATACGCCGTCGATGAAAGTTCAAACCGCCAACAACACGCACTGCATAGACACGGGCTGCGTGTTCGGAGGGAAGCTTACGGCCCTCCGCTATCCCGAAAACGAGCTGGTTCAGGTCTCGGCAGGGCGTGAGTATTATGCCCCGTCAAAGCCCCTGCAGGGCGAGACGGATGACCGGGGCGACATGCTCGATATAAATGACGTGCTAGGGAAGCTGTACATTTCGACGAGGTTCCATCGCGGCATATCGATACAGGAGGAGAACTCCGCAGCGGCGCTCGAGATAATGAGCCGTTTCTCTGCAGACCCGCGATGGCTGATCTACCTGCCTCCCACGATGTCCCCGTGCGAGGCGAGCGGTATGGAAGATTACCTAGAGCACCCGCTGGAAGCCATGAACTACTACAGGAAACGCGGGGCGGGCGCAGTGGTATGCGAGGAGAAGCACATGGGCAGTCGCGCGGTGATCGTGCTCTGCCGCGACGATGGGGCGGCGAAATCGCGCTTCGGCGTCGAAGACGGTTCCATCGGGCTGATCTATACCCGCACAGGCCGCCATTTTTTCGACGCCGCCAATTCGGGCAAGGAGGCGGAGATTTTGCGGCGCCTTTGCGCGGTGCTGGAGGCGACAGGTTTCTGGAAGGAATTCGGCACGGATTGGGTTTGCCTCGACGCGGAGCTGATGCCGTGGTCCGCGAAGGCCGGGCATCTGCTGGCCGAACAGTACGCGCCTGTCGGAAGGGCTGGATTGGGCGGGCTCGGCCGCGCCGTCTCGGTTTTGGGGCAGGCGGCAGGGATTCGAGGGCAGGAATGGGCGGCCGGCGAGAACGCCTCCGGGCAGAATGTGGACTTGGCGGAGATACTGGGGATATACGAGCAGCGGCGCGAATCTGTCGGGCTTTATGTCGACGCGTATCGCAGATACTGCTGGCCGGTTGAGAGCGTGGATGACTACAGGATTGCGCCGTTTCACGTACTCGCGACCGAAAACAGAGTTTGGAGCGAATGCGGCCATTTAACCCACCTTGAGGCCATTGAGCGATACATGACTGGCATCGACCCCATTTTCATGGCGACGGAGCATATATCCGCAGACCTCTCAAGCGATGCGGGCGCCAAAGAAGCGGTGGATTGGTGGAGCGCCCTGACCGAGTCCGGCGGCGAGGGCATGGTGGTAAAGCCACTCGATTTCATCCATCGCTTCGACGGCGGATTGATACAGCCTGCCGTAAAGTGCCGCGGGCGAGAATATCTGCGCATCATATACGGGCCCGAGTACACGCGGCCCGACCACCTGAAACGGCTTAAAAAGCGATCTCTCGCCAAAAAAAGCCGCCTCGCCCTTTCAGAGTTCTCGCTGGGCATGGAATCCCTGGAGCGGTTCGTCAAGCGCGACCCTCTTTATCGCGTGCACGAGTGCGTTTTCGCCGTTCTGGCCATGGAGAGCGAGCCTGTGGACCCGAGGCTGTAAGGTTTGGGGCTTGCCCTATTGCCGCAAGAACATATTTTTCCGATTGGAGGCGGTACGATGGATTATGGCATCAATGAGGATGCGTGCGTTTTTCGAGGGCGCGCGTGGCGCAATGGATGCGCCGACGGGGGGACGCCAGCTTGAAAGAGCCGGAAGACTCCGTAAGGCTTGAAAACGTCAAAAAGGCAAAGGGCAATGTCATCGAGCTCACCCCTCATTCCGTGCGTTATTGGAACAAAGTGGTCGTCATCGGGGACGAGCTGGAGCCTCCGGACTGGAGCGAGTTTGATGGGATGGACAGCTGGTATGCCCTCGAGCTGAGAAACGACCAGTCCGAGATCCCAAAAGGCGCGTTCGAAAACAACGTCGATCTGACGATGATAACGGCGCCGTCAGTGACCTCCATCGGGGAGGTCGCGTTTCAGGGCTGCGCCGCTTTGGAATCAGCCTCGTTTCCGAAAGTTCGTTCGATCGGAGCTTTCGCGTTCAACGAATGCGAAAGATTGCGCCGCGTTTCATTTGACCTCGTCGAGCAAATAGACGACAGGGCATTTCAAGATTGTGCGTCCATCTTGGATATAAGCCTTCCAAATACTTTGTCGAGGTTGGACGGGAA
>JAISQC010000065.1 GCA_031274465.1 Synergistaceae bacterium
AGCCCCATGCGCGAGCCCAGCGCGACCGCGCTGTCGTTCAGGAGCGGAAGGGTGCCTGGAACCGCCAGGCAGATGGGGCACACGTTGGAGTTCGGCGTGCGGCCGATATAGTCGGTCGAACACGGGCAGAACAGTTTGGTCCTCGTGTTGAGCTGGATGTGCACTTCCAGCCCTATGACTATAGGGCGTTTCAAGGTCGTCCCGTCAGGCATCTACGCCACCTCCCCGAGCTTGCGCGGCTCGCACGGGGCCGGGCGGCCTATCATCCGTTCGAGCACCGAGGCGATGCCCAGTATCTGCATGTCGCCGTAGCGCGGCCCGGCTATCTGGACCGAAAGAGGCAGGCCGCCGCCGGTAAACCCCATGTTGAGGTTTATCCCCGGCAGGCCGCCAAGGCTGATGGGAACGGTAAAGACATCGCCGAGGTACATCCTGTTCGGGTCGGTTTCCTTAGCGCCGAGGGGGTACGGCATCGAAGGCGCGGTCGGAAGCAGGTACGCGTCGTATTTCTCGAAGACCGCCTCGAACTCTTCGGCCATCTTCGTGCGCACTTTGAGCGCCGGCCCGTAGTAGTTCTGGTAAAACCCCTCGGTGAGGAGGCACGTGCCGAGTATTATCCTCCTGCGCACCTCCTCGCCAAACGAAGCGGTGCGGGTGTTGGCGTACATGTCGGCGAGCGTGGGGCCGTCTATCCGCGTCCCATAGCGTATCCCGTCGTAGCACCCCAGCTTGGAGCTGGCATCCGCCAAAGCTGTCACATAATACGTGGCGACCCCGTATTTCACCGCGATCGGAAGGTCGATCGGCTCGACGATCGCGCCAGCGTCCTTGCACAGCTCCCCGGCGTTTTTAAGCGCGCCGTAGAGGTCCGCGTCCATCTGCTCGGCCTCGAAACCGGCGAACATGCCTATCCTCTTCCCCATCAGGTCTTTCAAAGACAGGGCGTCCGCGAACTTGGGGCGGGCATAGGCGTCGCAGGTCGTGTCGTTCGGGTCGGGCCTTGCCAGGACCTCCATCGCCAGAGCCAGGTCTTCGACGCTTCTAGCGAGCGGGCTGACCTGATCGAGCGCGGAGCAGTAGGCGACTATCCCGTATCTGCTGACCTCGCCGTAGGAAGGCTTCAAGCCCTGTATGCCGCAAAACGCGGCGGGAAGCCTCACCGAACCGCCCGTGTCGGAACCGAGCGCTATGGGGACGTAGCCCGCCGCCACAGCCGCCGCGCTTCCGCCGCTGCTGCCTCCGGGCACCCTGCCAAGGTCCCTGGGGTTTTTCGTCGGCCCTATTATCGAGTTCTCCGTCGAGCTTCCCATCGCGAACTCGTCCAGATTCGCCTTGCCCATCAGTATCGCCCCCGCCCCGTTCATGTAGTCTATGGCAGAAGCATTGTAAGTTGGGACCCAATTTTCCAGTATGTGGCTACTGCACGTGGTCCTGACTCCTTTGGTGCAGAAGTTGTCCTTCGCGATGTAGGGCACTCCGGCGAAAACCCCCGGGTCCTCGCCTCGCGCTATGGCGTCGTCGATGTCGCGCGCGCGCGACATCGCGGAATCGCCCATCACCGTTATGCAGGCGTTCACGTCGCCCTCATGCCTGGAAATGCGGTCCAAACTCTCTTTCACCGCGTCCGCGGCGCTGAATTTTTTGGCGCGTATGGCGCTTGCGGTCTCAGCGGCCGTAAGTTCGTGGATTTTCATCGCGCTAACCCGCGTTGATCCGGGGGACTCGGAAAAAATCCCCGTCTATCGTCGGAGCGGCGGATTTGAACTCGCCCTTGTCCTGCCAGTCGCTGGGCGTGTCCGGGCGCCGATGCGGAAGCAGCTTCATCTTCCACGAGAAGTCCGGGGTGCCGGTACAGTCCAGGTCGCCGACCAGCGCGCAAAAATCCAGTATGTCGTTGATCGAGTCCATCATATGATCCACTTCTTCCGGCTCTATGCGAATCTGCGCGGCACGCGCCATTCGAAGCGTTATCTCCCTGTCAACAGTCATCTTCAAGTTGTCATACCTCCCAAATCCCTTTGATTTTATCGATGAATTCGTCTTCTCCCCATATTTCGACGCCGAGGCTGACGGCCCTGTCGTGCTTGCTTCCAGGGTTGGCGCCGGCGACCACCACGTCCGTCTTTTTGCTCACAGAAGCCGAGATCCCGGCGCCCAGGCTTTCGGCCGCCCGCTCCGCTTCGCTCCTCGTCATGGAGGAAAGCTCGCCGGTGAAGACAAATTTTTTCCCGGCAAAAATTTTCACGTCAGCCCCCGCCGCGCCTTCTTCGCCGTCGCTTCTCATGCTGACCCCGGACTCCGCCAGGCGCGCTATCACGGACAGGTTGTGCCCGTCCGCGAGGTACGCCCTTATCGAGGCCGCTACGACCGGCCCGATCCCGTCCACGCCAGAGAGCTCGCTCTCGTCCGCCTCCATGAGCGCGTCGATGCTCCGGAAACGGCGGGCTATGTCGCGGGCCGTCTTTTTGCCGACGTTCCTGATGCCGAGAGCGTTGAGAACGGCATAAAACGGCCTACCCTTCGAAGCCTCTATGGCCTCGGCGAGGTTTTGCGCCGATTTTTCCGCCATCCGCTCTACGCCAGCCAGCGTTTCGGGCGTAAGGTCGTATATGTCTGCGACGCTTTTTACGAACCCGCCCTCCGTGAGCCGGCGCGCCAAGCGCTCCCCCATTCCGTTTATGTCCATGCAGTCGCGGGAGACGAAGTGCAGCACCGCCTCCTGAAGCTGCGCGGGGCACGACCTGTTGGGGCATCTGACGGCGGCCTCCGACGCTATGCGCGCCGCGACAGCGCCGCACGCCGGGCATATTTCGGGTATTCGAAACGGCGTTTCCCCGCCAGTCCTCGCGTCGATATCGACTCTCAGTATCTCGGGTATTATCTCCCCGGCCTTGCGGACCCAGACGGTGTCTCCGATGCGAATGTCCTTTCTGTCGATCTCGTCCTGATTGTGCAGGCTTGCCCTCTGAACCGTCGTGCCGGAGAGCCGGACGGGCTCCAGCCGCGCCGTTGGGGTAAGCGCCCCGGTTCGGCCGACCGATATTTCGATGTCCAATACCTTCGACCGCTTCTCCTCCGGCGGGTATTTGAACGCTATGGCCCACCTCGGCGCGTGCGACGTGCTCCCAAGGCGTTCCCTCAGCTCTAGCCGGTTCAGCTTCACCACCACCCCGTCGGTGTTGACCGGCTCCGAAAAACGTGCGCTCCCCCACTCGTCGAGGTAAGCGTAGACTTCTTCCGGCGCGGCGCAAAGCCTGGACCGCCCCTGAGTCGGCAGGCCTTCTCCCTCCAGCCAGCTCAATATGCCGTGCTGTGTTTCGATCCCAAGGGAGAGCGCGTCGTTTACGTGGTATAAGAAAATTTTGAGCCGGCGCGACGCAGTGACGGACGGGTCGAGCTGGCGCAGGCTTCCAGCGGCGGCGTTGCGCGGGTTGGCAAACAGCGGGGCGCCTTCGTCCTCCCGCCTCCTGTTCAGCTCCGCGAAGTCCTCCCGGGCCATGCAGACCTCGCCGCGGACCTCGACCCTGCCCGATTGATGCCGCTTGAGGCGCAATGGGAGAGTCCTTATGGTCCGCACGTTCTGGGTCACGTCCTCGCCCACCTGCCCGTCGCCCCTCGTCGAGGCGTTCTCCAGAACCCCGCCCTCGTATATCAGGGATACCGCAAGCCCGTCGATTTTCGGCTCGCAAACCCACGGCTCGTCCTCTTCGCCGCCGAGCGCCCGGCGCGCCCTGTCGAAAAAAGCCGACAGCTCGCCTCGGTCCAGCGCGTTGTCGAGGCTTTGCATCGGCGTGCCGTGGACTACTTTGCGAAACTCCCCTCTCGGCGCCCCCCTTACCCTCATGTTCGGGGAATCCGGGGTCAAAAGCCCGGGATGAGCCGCCTCGATCCCGGCCAGCTCGCGAAGGAGGGCGTCGTACTCGCTGTCTTCGATCTCTGGCGAGTCGAGCACGTAATAAAGCTCGTCGTGGCGGGCTATTTCGCGGCGCAGTTCGGACGCGCGTTTCGCTGCGTCTTCAAAATCGAGCCCGCCCGGCATTGCCTGCACGCCTCCCCGCCTAAAGCGGCCTCATGGTGGGGAACAGGATGACGTCGCGGATGCTGCGCGAGTCGGTCAGCAGCATCACAGTCCTGTCTATGCCTATCCCCATACCGCCGGTCGGCGGCATCCCGTATTCGAGCGCGTTCAGGAAGTCCTCGTCGAAGGGGTGGGACTCCTCGTCGCCCTCGTCCTTGCGCCGCGCCTGGTCTTCGAAGCGGGCGCGCTGGTCGATTGGGTCGTTCAGCTCGCTGAACGCGTTGGCGAACTCCCATCCGTTTATGAACAGCTCGAAGCGGTCCGTGACGTCGGGGTTTTCTCTGTTCCTTTTGGCAAGAGGCGATATCACCGTGGGATGCCCGAACACGAACGTGGGCTGTATCAGTTTTTCCTCGGCGAAACGCTCGAAGAACAGCGGCAATATGTCCCATCTCGTGCTGTCGCGATTCGCGTCGACGCCTCGCTCGCCCGCCGCCTTGCGCGCGTCGGCGTCCGAAATGCCGAGGAAATCCACTCCCGTCTCCTCTAATACCAGCTCCGCCATCGTAGCCCTTCTGAAGGGCGGCGTGAGGTCTATCTCGGTCCCCTGATAGTTTACCTTCCTGCCGCCGAGCGCGTCGGCGCACGCCACCAATATCTCCTCGGCGAGCGCCATCATGTCCCGGTAGCTGGCGTAGGCCCAGTAGACCTCCATGGCGGTGTATTCGGGGTTATGTCGGGTGTCCATCCCCTCGTTGCGGAAGTTCGGCCCGATCTCGTACACTCGCCCGAACATGCCGACTATCAGCCTTTTCAAATGCAGCTCCGTGGCGATCCGAAGGTACATGTCGATGTCGAGCGCGTTATGGTGGGTCACGAACGGGCGCGCGTTGGCGCCCCCGGCTATGTTCGAGAGGATGGGGGTCTGCACGTCGAGCGTTCCGTTTTTCTCGAGCACCTGACGAAACGTGCTGATAATAAGCGCGCGCTTGCGGAACACCTCCCTGACTTCAGGATTAGCTATGAGGTCCACGTAGCGCTTGCGGTAGCGGACTTCCGTGTCTTTCAGCCCATGCCATTTTTC
>JAISQC010000081.1 GCA_031274465.1 Synergistaceae bacterium
CAACGCCTTTGAAAAAAAATTCAGCCTGACGGTCGAGAGCGGCCCGTGGGCAGGGCGCGACGAATTGATAAGATGCGCGGAGATTTTGCTCGCGCACATCATCCAGCCCGCAGGTCTCTGACGCACGCTTGAGCCCAACAAAAAAAGCGGCTCGAAGCCGCTTCTGTTTGCGCACGTCTTGAATGCTCGGAAATTACTCCGGCTCGAACATGTCCTTTCCAACCCCGCATATGGGGCATACCCAGTCGTCCGATATGCTGTCGAACGGCGTCCCAGGGGCCGCCCCTGAGTCAGGGTCGCCTGCCGCCGGGTCGTAATTGTATCCGCACACTGAACAGACGTATTTCTGCATAGGTCATCCTCCTTAATATTTTGGTGCGCGACGCCCGTACGCGCGGCGCCGCATTGGGGCATTATATGTCTTTATGCCAAGCTCAGAAAGGGCGTTCTCAGTGTTTGGGGCTTTGTGCCCATATCATCAGCGAAAAAAGTCACGGCCCTTTACGAGATAGTCCATGCCGGACCAGACCGTCAGTATCATCGCCGCCCACATCACGACCATGGCGTACGGGACCTCTAATATCATCATTATTATGGCGACTATCTGGCTGACGGTCTTCGCCTTGCCGCCCTTCGAGGCGTGTATGACCACGCCGTCCACAGCGGCCACCATCCTGATGCCTGAGACGATGAACTCGCGCGACACTATTATCACGACGATCCATGCGGGAAGCCGTTCGAGCTCGACGAGCGATATCAGCGCGGCCACGACGAGGATCTTGTCCGCGAGAGGGTCGATGAATTTCCCGAGGTTGGTGACGATGCCGCGCTTCCTCGCGACATAACCGTCGGCGGCGTCCGTGATGCTCGCGACTATGAAGACGATGCCTGCTATTATGTCCCCGATGTTGACGCCGAACACGTAGCCGAATTGGCCGCGCACCGCCAGAAAGACCATCACGAGCGGGGCAAGGAAGACCCTCGACAGGCTCAGCATATTCGGGAGATTCCACGACGAGGCCATGAAACGCAACTCCTTCCCAAGAATCATTTTATATGAATTTACATGCGCAATTTTTAAGGCCAAACGCTTCAACGGGGTAAGTATAACGGCACGCGCCATATTTAGCCATAGCGCAAGGCATTTTTCGCGAAACAACGATTTTGAGCCGTATCCGTTGCGCCCCGGATTTATATGTTATACTTATGCAATCGGTGACCGATATTTTAATGCGTTGGTCTATAAAGAAATTTTTTTGCGACGATAATAAATATGAGTGGAAATGCCATGGGCAAGATGGCAAACCTTAGGCCGCTGTGCGGGGATCGGGGTAAATTGTCAAGGGGGTTAAGACAGCCTCGACATATCATAATATGAGTCTTTAGACCCATTGAAATTATTAAATTTGTCCCTATAATACGCATCGATAAGTCATTAAGGATTAGTCAAATTAGTTCAAGCGCATTATCGGGGCAGGGAGGCGATACCGTGTTATTTAAATATAAAGCAAGAACTGCCACCGGCGCGATCAGCAACGGGACACGAGAAGCCACCAACGAAGCGGCCGCGATAACGTGGCTGAGGGAGCAGGGATGGTCGCCCATACACGTCGAAGCGCAGCACGGTTTCGGCGAGGCATTGCAGGGCGGCGGCGAAAAGTCCTCGCTCCTTTCCGGAGATCTGTTTCCGCAAAAAGTGACGCTGAAGGATAAGAACGTGCTTTTCAAGCAAATGGCGACCATGGTCAACGCAGGGATAACGATAGCTGCGACCATGGACCTTCTGGCATCCCAAATCGAGAACAAGACCCTCGCCAAGGCCGTCGGGGAAATACGAGACGCAGTGAGCGGCGGCGTGACGACAGCGGCGGCGTTTGCGCGGCACCCTAAAGTGTTCTCCGCCTTGGAAATAGCCCTAATCCGCGCAGGCGAGGAGGGCGGCGTCCTCGACATCAGTCTCGCCCGGCTGGCGACGTTCGTGGAGGCGCAGTACACGCTTCAGAAGAAGGTAAAGAGCGCCATGATGTACCCGTCGGTCATAATCTTCTTCACCCTTTTGACGGTGGTCGCTCTCTGTGTCTTCATAGTGCCAACATTCAAGAAGGCGTTCGCGGGTATGGGCATAACGAAGATGCCCGCTCTGACAGCGGCCGTGTTCGGAATATCCGATTTTCTGAAAGCGTACTGGTTCCTGATACCGGTGCCCTTTATCATCCTGGTCATCGCGCTGAAGCAGGCCAACAAAACCGAGGAAGGCAAGAAAGTGCTGGATCGGGCCAGGATTAATGCGCCGATCTTCGGCGACATAGTTTTCAAGAGCATCCTGGCGAGGTCGTTTCGCACATTCGCGACTCTGGTAACGGCGGGCGTCTCGATCCTCGACGCGATAGAGATGTCGGCGGGGGTGGCAGACAACTGGGTGGTCGGAGAGGCGTTCAGGACCATGAAGGAGCGGGCTCAGGTCGGGGTCATGCTCAGCGTGACAGTGAAGGAACAGAAGATCTTTCCGTCGATGGTGGCCCACATGCTCGCCGTAGGCGAGGAAACCGGCCAAATCGACGACGTGTTAAGCAAGGTAGCCGACTGGTACGACGTTGAGCTGGACGAGAAGATAAAAGGCCTCACGTCGATGATCGAGCCGATAGTCATAGTGTTCGTAGGACTCGTGGTGGGCTTGGTCGTGGCGTCGATCTTCGTCCCAATCATCCAGGCGATGCAGACTTTCATGTAGGCTTCAATGGCACATGCTGCAAGGATATAGAGGGTTTTAGGGAAACGCAAGACAATATCAATTTAAGGAGGCGATGCCTGTAAGGTTATTAAAAAGTATGGAAGTTGCAAGTGGTGTTTCGTCGGCATGTTTGTTGTTTTGCACGCAATTAGGAATGCTTCAAAAACATCGGGGAATGATCCCCAAAAATTAGGAGGAGTTTTGAAATGACAAAGATAATGAAGGCACGCAAAGGCGGTTTCACCTTGGTCGAACTTTTGATAGTCATCATGATCATCGCCATACTGGCCGGCATGATGTTGCTTGCGACCGGTTCCGCCACGGACGGCGCCGAAGCAACGAAAATCGTAAACGACCTGCGCAACCTCAAGAGCGCGGCACTGCTGTTCTACGGCGACAATAACGTCTGGCCCACGACCACGACTATTACGAGCCTTGATGCGTACAGCGACCGCCCGATCATCATGGCCAGCCCTGTGCGCTACACCAGCTATACGGTTGGCGCCGAATACACTGACGCCAGCGGAGTCTCGAGAATCAACATCGGATTCAGCTTGATTTCGGGCGGCAACGGATCCGGCGGCATCCAGAGGAAGCTGGCGCAGAAAGCTAGCGATACGGGCTTGCTCCAGAATGCCAGCACAGAGGGGCCATATACAGGTGGGTTGAGCGTTTTCATGAACATGAGGTAGAACGGTTTCCTATACGGACTTGCCAAAAGAGGCGCTTGCAACAGGCGCCTCTTTTTCGCGCCAGACGCCGACCGAGACTCCGCCCACAGGAGGGGAGCTTCAAGTGGAAAAAATGAAGCGATACAGAGATCGGGGCTTCACGCTGATCGAACTTTTAATCGTCATTATGATAATAGCCTTGCTGTCCGGCATGATGCTCCTAGCGGCAGGTTCGTCCGTAGACGGATCAGAAGCCACCAAAGTGATCAACGACCTCCGCGACGTAAAGGCCGCAGCGATGATGTACTACATGGACGAGAGCAATTGGCCGGCCGGATTCCCAATCGCGGAGGAACTGATCGAAAACATCGAACAGTTCATGGAAGGGCGGTCCTCTGGCTTCCTGCACGCGAATTACGACGGAGTGTATGTCATCGACGGGCTGGTCGAAAACAGGTCGTTCATCGGCCTCAAGCTCAAAGGCAAGAACGCCATGGAGGGCGTGAAAAAGAAACTGGCAGCCAACGCAACAAGCTGCGGCATTTACCAGGACGCCGGCGCCACATCATACACTGACGGGGCTATAGTCTACATGAGCCTGAAATGAGGCACAAACGGGCTTTTTATTGATCTTGAAGTCGAAACAGCCTCGGGGGCGCCCTAGCGGCGCCCCTTCATTTGTCCCCAGGGATTTCGTATTTTAAATCGATCAGCGCCAGCCCGGAAACGTCGCCTCCGAACTCAATTGTTATGTCGTTGATGCCGGGTTTCAGTTCGATTCCCTCCAGCAGAACCTTGATAAAACTATCATTGGAGGAAAAATCGCGGACGCGTTGGCCCATGACGTAAAGCGACGCGTTTTGCGCACCACTCTCGCCGAAATCGTAAAACGTCACGGACAAATCCGCAGACCTCTCCTTCATGGTCATGTATTCGAGGATGACACTATTTTCCTCAACGACTCGCAGGAAACCGTCCCCACCGCTCCACAAAAACTTCTTCGGCTGGTGAGACAAGCCTTTATAATCGAACAGTATCAAAGATTCCGGCGCCAACCGGTGTATGCTGTACACATCGTTTTGAAATATCGGAGCGGCGTCCGTGGTGGCAAGCGAGCGCTCTAATGCGGTGGACGCTATATATATGTCGCCGGACGCAAATGAACCCTTCATCTGACGCCTTGAATCTCCAAGTATCCCCCCATAGTCGCTGGTATAGGCGCGTCCGAACGGGGCGCCGTACGTTGCCGACAGTTGAGGCAGAGGCAAGTCGAAATTGATTATAAAATCTGACCCCGAGTAGTGCGGGCTGTTTGCGTAAAACGTCAGAATGTCCAGGTCTTTTGTAATGGCATTGTCTTTTGAGCCCAGGAACAGATTCAGATCGCGCCAAGTCGACGAGACATTCAGGCAAAAAAATGCCGCGAACAAGGCTGCCACAATCAATCCCTTACCCATCGGCAAGAAATCTCCCAATCTTCGCGGAGAAGCCCAATTTGCCCGAAGTTCCTTCAGATTTGAGATAAACCGCCCGAGATGGTCCTCCAGGAAACGCAGCATGAGAATCACAGCTATGAACGACAGGGACAGCGCCGATTTGTAGGCGTTATATGAAGATTTTTCGCCCAAGTCGAAATATCTGAGGCAAAAACACAGGAGCAACAGGAAATATATCGCGAAAGACACCGACAAAAACGAGCGCAGGCCTTCACGCCGCAGTTGGCGCAAAATCACGAGGGCAAAAATGACGTTCGAGGCAATCAGAAGGGAGAAAAACACGTCCGGGGAGTCTGTCGCGCCGTGCAGACCGGCGACATCCATAAATGTCGGCATGTGAATCGCAAAACCAGGATATTGCCCTTCGAGCAGGAAAAATACCTTTATAAAATCGGCTATCATTATGATATTGAGGACCGCGAACAAGCCCCCCGCCAACGCCATGTTCTGCAAGCAGTGTTTTCTGCGGTAACCTTTATTTATCACGAGAACTATTAAAAGGGACACGGCCGGGATTAGCGGGTAAGCCATCGCCTCGATGTAGTTCAGGCTGTTCGACGTGAGCAGAAACACAAGCAGGAGGCAAGAACGCGGGTCGAATTTACCGCGTTCCACAAGATAAAATTCAATGAAAAAAGCCAGCGACACAAACCCGATGGAAAACAACTGTCCGGTGAAGGCTGAGAAAACAATCTCCTGATAGAATACGTTGAAGGCGAGAATCCCAACGACGGGAATGGTTACGGCCAAATTATGCGCGCCTTTCAGGAAAAGCCTGAATGCCGAAATATTCAAAAACATCACGAACGCGGACAGCATATACGAAACGTAGATCAAATTGATCCTGTACAGCGCGGAGAACGCGGCTTGCACGAACACGCAGCCCCTCAGATCTGGGCTGAACGAGAAATCGATGATAGATATATGGGGGATGCCGACAGGCATTAAATGCATCACACGAGCCGACGAAATCAGAGCGGCCTTCGCGGCGTTGAGGTACGAGGCGAAATCGCCGCTCAACGTGACCGCGTATAAATCATAATCAGCGGCGGCCAAAGGAGAGGCATATACGGTGCACACAAAAAAACCGATAACCGCCATGAAAATAACTTCTCTTTTTTCAAAACAAGGGACCTCTTTGAACTTTAGCCATATAGCCAAGTTCAGCAAGAATACCGACCCCGCAAAATAATTTATGGCCGACTCGACCGAGTGCCCCAGCCAGCTCAGAGGGAACAGGACCATTATGATCAGCCCCATCCCCAGCCACGGCGTGATATAGAGGTCGTATTTCTTTAGGTCCCCGTTCAGGAGCAGGACTTTGAGCGAATACCCGAAGAAATAAAGGGTGAAATATGTTACGACGAATGAGGCGTACGCGCTCATCATAGCTTTTGGCTCGACGGTGCCGAAATCATAAGAAGTCCAACGTCAAAAGCGACATCCTCGAAACGTCGCCGCCGAACTCGATGGTGATATCGTTGACGCCCGGTCTTAACTTGACATCTTCCAGCTTTATATCGATATATTCGCCCATGGCGGGGAAAATACCCTCGAACTCGCCATTGGCGTAAACTTTTACCGATCTCGGCCCGCCAGGATCGTAAAACCTCATCTGAAAACCGGCGGAGCGGTCTTTTTTGGCTAGAAATTCTAGCCGAACGTTGTTTTCGGCTAATCCCCTCACTACGGCATATTCCTCGCCAATGAGCTCGATTTGCTGCGATTTATAGAGGCCTGAATAATCGAACAGCAACAGCGATTCTTCTTCCAGTTTGAAAATGCAGTATATATCGTTCTCGAATACCTTGGGGGCATCCGTGGTTCGATGCAGGTCCTCCAAAACCGCTTCTGAGATGTAAATATCCCCGGTGTCAAACGAGTCCTTCATCACCCGCTCTCCGTAGCGCCTGCCTACGGTATACGCCTTGCCGAAATTCGAAAAATACGTCGCTATCAGTTGATGGAACGGCGTATTGCAATGGATTATAAAATCCGACCCTGCGTAATGCGGGCTTTGCGCGAAGCTTTTTACGACCTCGTGATCGCTGGCCACCCCTGTATCCTTGGTCATGTAGAAATATTTCGCGGTTAGCCAGGAAGCCCGGACGTTCAGCGCGAAAAATATCGCGAAAAGCGCCAATATCGAAAACCCTTTTATCATCGGCGCTGCGCCGGGCCAATTTCCTTTCATGCG
>JAISQC010000040.1 GCA_031274465.1 Synergistaceae bacterium
CCGCAGCGCGCCGACCCTGATGAGGTAATTCGTCTGCGTCCTCGGGACAACCACCCGGTTTATGAACTCGAGCTCTTCGTAAAGCGAGGCAAGCTCGCTCCTCAGATCGCCAAGCTCGCCGTACAAGACGTCGAAATCGGTATCTGCGTTGCCGCGCGCCTCATTGGAATCATCCATCGGCCGATCCCCTTGCAAAACTTTTTTTATTGTTTCGTACTTTTAATTCTACAACATCTTTGGCTTGCGCGGACATGCAATAATGCTTATTGGGAAAAGAGTTATAATAATAGCGCAAAACACCCGCAGGCGGTCCCCCTCCCCCATTGGAGGAGGCAAAATCGTTTAAGTTAACGCCTTTGGGGCAGAACCCAAGAACTTGCCTGCGGGAGCGAAATCAGACGGGGGAATTTTTGTGAAAAAAAATGTGTTCTCGCAAGAGAGGATGGACGTGGCGGGCTTCATAAAGTGGGTGGAGTCCCTGCCCGGCGAGCTGGCGGAACACAAGACGATCGGTGCGCGCGCGGCCGTCTTCTCCGAATGGCCGGACATCGGCTCGAAATTCATCGAGGCGCTGAAAAAGCGCGGGATAGAAAATTTGTACTCCCACCAGGCGAAATCCGTCTCGCTCGGCATCCAGGGCCGGGACTTCGTGATCGTCACCCCAACGGCGTCGGGCAAGACCATCTGCTACAACATACCCGTGATCCACTCGATAATGAAATCCCCATCGTCGCGGGCCATATACCTCTTCCCGACCAAAGCGCTCTCGCAGGACCAGATGTCGGAGCTGCACGGGCTGATAGAGGGCATGGCGCTCGACGTCCGGACTCACACATACGACGGGGACACCCCGGGGGATGTCCGCACTAAGGTCAGAAAATCGGGACACATCGTGATTACGAACCCCGAGATGCTGCACGCGGGGATACTCCCCCACCACACCAAATGGAAGGACCTCTTCGAGAACCTGAAATACGTGGTCATCGACGAGCTGCACACCTACAAGGGGATATTCGGGTCGCACCTCGCGCAGATACTCCGGCGCCTTCTGCGCATCTGCGAGTTCTACGGGTCAAACCCGTCGTTCATATGCTGTTCCGCCACGATAGCGAACCCGGGCGAGCTCGCGTCGGAACTGACCGGGCGCGCGATGGAGCTGATAACCGAAAACGGGGCGCCGGCCTGCGAGCGGCACGTCCTGTTCTACAACCCGCCGATCGTCAACATGCAGCTCGGCGTGAGGAGGTCATCGCTCCTCGAATCCGCCCGGATGGCGATAGAGGCGGTGGCGAACGGCATCAGGACTATAGTGTTCAGCAGGTCACGCATCAACGTCGAACTGCTTTTGAAATACCTTCAGGACGCCGCGGCCAGAAAGCGCATCCCCGCTGAGACGATAGCGGGATACAGGGGGGGGTACCTCCCCAACGAGAGGCGCGCGATAGAGCGCGGCCTCAGGGACGGGGACATACAATGCGTCGTCAGCACGAACGCGCTGGAGCTGGGAGTCGATATAGGCTCGCTCGAGCTGGCCATCCTGCACGGATACCCGGGGAGCGTCGCGTCCTCATGGCAGCAGATGGGCAGGGCCGGGCGCAGGGCGGACGGCGGGATATCAGCGGCGGTGATGGTGGCCTCGTCGCTCCAGATAGACCAATTCCTGGCGATGAACCCGTCGTATTTCTTCGGCGCCTCGCCGGAACACGCGCGCATAAACACGTCAAACCCCTACATCCAGATAGGGCACATCAAATGCTCGTCGTTCGAGCTGCCCTTCTCCGAAGGGGAAAAATTCGGCTCGGACGACGCGACGGAAGCGCTGGAATACCTCGCGCGCAACGACGTGCTCCACAAGGCGGAGGGCAGATACTTCTGGCAGGCCGACTCATACCCCGCCGCGTCCCTCTCGCTTCGGAGCGCCACGAGCGAGAATTTCGTGATACACGACGTAACGGACGCGGCCAGCCCGAAAGTGATAGGCCAGATGGACCGGCGCACCGCTCCGACGCTGATATTCCCCCAAGCCATATACTTCCATCTGGGCGAGCCCTATCAGGTGCAGGAACTGGACCACGAGGAAATGAGGTGCTACGTCAAGAAAGTGGAGGTGGACTACTACACCGACGGGGACGCCGCCGCCCGCATAGAGGTGCTGGACGAAATGGAAACGGACGGCCTGCTGGGCTGGGGCGAGGTGCTGCTGGCGGTGCGTCCCACGATATACAAGAAGATAAAACTGCTCACCCACGAGAACGTGGGCTATGGGCACATACACCTGCCGGAGGAGCAGATGCACACGACCGCTTTTTGGATCAAGTTGGGCGATGGCGCACTGCCAGAGCCGGGAGATTCGGACGATGGGAAGAGCAACGCCCTGCACGGCCTCTCCAACCTTGTTCGAAGCGTCGCCCCGCTGTTTCTGATGTGCGACAGGTCCGATATCATAGTGAAGGGGCACGAGCGCGACCCGCACTTCCTGACGCCGGCCCTGTTCGTCGCGGACAACGTGCCTGGAGGCATCGGCCTTGCCGAAGCCCTGTTCGAGCTTGGCGGCGAACTCTTCCGCGCATGCCTCGAAGCTGTGTCGAAATGAAAGTGCCAGTGGGGGTGCCCCGCCTGCATAGGGGCCACGGTATACGCAGGAGGGGAAAAACGAGCCGTCATAGAGCTGCTGTCGCGGATAACGAAAAAATAAGGGCGCACCCCGGCGCCCGCCCCTCAACTCTCTTCCGGCCGCGACACGTCCGCCAGCTTGGACAATATCCATTCGGCCGCGCGCCTCGCCTCGTTGAACCCTTCGCCCCCGGCCTCTTCGCCCTCGTCGGCCGGATCGTACGGGGATATGTCGCCGAGCCGGCGCTCCAGCGCCCAATCCCTGAAATCTATCAGAAGGCCCATCTTTTTGAACGAGCCGAACGTCTGGTCGAAACGCGGTACGCCCCACAGGGCGCGCTTTGACATAAGCCCGGCCGCCACCATCATCGACGTGGCGAGCTGGAGCCTCCGCTTCAGCACCCCGACCCTCTCCGTTCGGAGAAGCACCACCCTGTGCCCGGCAGTCACGGCCTCCGAGACCATGTTGACCGAGTCGTCGGTGACGAATATCTCGTCGCACGCCCCCAATATCGCGGAGACAGGGTTTGACGGGTCGGCTGAAGCGATCAGCAGGAACCTCACGTTGTCGCAGCTCGCAGCCATCCGCCTGAGCGCGTTCTCGGCTTCCGGGGACGTGCGCCGGCTCGTGGCGATGTAAAGATCGACGTCGCTTCGCTCCGCCTCGTGAAAGACCTTGCCTATGTTTTTGTGCATCCATGCCGCAGAGACGCGATAATTCCTGTCATCACCGCCGACCAGCACTCCCCATCTCCGCTCCCGCACCGGCGGGAAATCGCGCAGGAGCGTGCCGCCCACCGGGCCGAGCTCCTCCCTGACTATCAGGTTCGGCGCCCCCACGGTGGCAAGCACGTTCGGGGCCGCCATCGGGCTGTCGTGCTCCGGCACTATGGCGAAGTCAAACGGTTCAGCGCCTATGACGCTCGGGGTCATTATGGTCGCGCAGGCGCACCGCCAGATGTACCCAAGCGCGGCGTTGTACAGGGCCGGCATGGAGCCAGCCGAGAGCAGTATCAGAGACGACGAGTCTCCCTCCCTGATGCCGCGCGCGAGCAGTATCTGCCCCAGCGCCC
>JAISQC010000044.1 GCA_031274465.1 Synergistaceae bacterium
CTGGTCGATGCGTTCGACCGCAAGATAGGAACGGCGGAAAAAACCGAAGCCCATCGCTCCCCGATGCTGCACCGCGCGTTTTCGGCCTTTGTCCACCACGACGGCAAAATGTTGATTCAACAAAGGGCCGCTCATAAATATCATTCGGGCGGCCTGTGGGCGAACGCGTGCTGTTCCCACCCTCAGGACGGGGAGAAGACGGCGGAGGCGGCGATGCGGCGCATGGAGGAGGAAATAGGCGTGAGTGGCGTCGAAGCCAGGAAATTGTTTTCTTTCGTGTATATGAACAAATTTCGGGACGACATGTACGAATACGAATACGACCACGTGTTCCTGGCGGACTACGGCGGCGCGCTCGCCGTGAACGGAGACGAGATAGGCGATATCAGGTGGGTGGAGTTCGCGCAGTTGGCGCGCCAACTGCGCGCCGCCCCCGAGATGTTCGCCTCGTGGTTTCTGATAGCGGCGCCGCGCGTGCTTCGGGGTTTATGCCGGCAAACGGCGAGAGCGAAGCGGATCGGATGACGGTGTTCCGGCATACCGGGGCGATGATCTTTTCAGTGCCATTCGGCGCTTCGCCTTTGACGTGAAAGGAATTTGAAGGGGGAGCTTTATGCGCATGGCTTTCGATGCGAAGGGCTTGCCGCGGAGAACCTCAAAAGTCGTATTTGGGCTGTTCCTGTTTTCCGTAGGCACGTACATGACCATTCAGGCAAACATAGGGCTAGCGCCGTGGTCCGCGTTCAGCATGGGCATTTCGGCCGCAAGCGGCATATCTTACGGAAACGTGACGACTCTGGCCTCGCTGGTCATTCTGGTGATTGACTGCTTTCTCGGCGAGAAGCTGGGGGTCGGAACGATTTTAGACGCCCTGTCCATCGGAGTTTTTGTCGATCTGCTCCTTTATGCCGGTCTGCTGCCCCAGTGCGGCGGATTTGCGTCGGGGCTTTTCGTCTTGCTTCTGGGGCAGATGCTCGTGAGCGTAGGGAGTTATTTTTACATCGCCCCCGGCTTGGGATGCGGCCCGCGCGACTTGTTAATGGTTGCGCTAGGGAAACGCGCGCCTAAAACGCCGATCGGGGTGGTCAGGGGGCTGATCGAGGGAACGGCTCTTGTGATCGGATGGCTGTTCGGCGCAAAAGCCGGAATAGGCACGGTAGTCTCGGTGTTCGGGATCGGCTTTATATTGGAGTATACCTTTAAAGCGCTTAACTTCGACGTGAGGGCGGTCGAGCACGAGGACGCGCTCACCTCGCTCAGAAAAATATGGCCGCGCTGATGCGCGAGGCTGGCAAAAAACGCTGTTTCTGGTGCGGCGCGAGCGATATTTATATAGCGTATCACGATGAAGAGTGGGGCAGGCCGTGCCACGATGACCGCGCTTTGTTCGAGTTTTTGACGCTCGAAGGCGCTCAGGCCGGGCTGTCGTGGCTCTCGATTTTGAAGAGGCGCGAGGGCTATAGGAAAACATTCTCGGATTTCGACGCGCGCGCCGTCGCAAATTTCGGCGAAGCGGACGTGGAGAGGATGATGAACGAGCCGAGGATCATCCGCAACAGGGCGAAAATAAAGTCGGCCATCAACAACGCCGCGCGTTTTCTGGAGGTTCAGGCTGAATTTGGCTCGTTCGATGTATACGTCTGGGGATTCGTAGGCGGGAAACCCATAATAAACAATTTTCATGAGGGCGACCCGGTTCCGGCCGAGACCGATATCTCAAGAGCTATGAGCAAGGATCTCCGCAAACGCGGATTTTCGTTCGTCGGCCCCACGATATGCTATGCCTTCATGCAGGCCGTGGGAATGGTAAACGATCATTATCTCGAGTGCTGGACGCGGAGCGGCGCTGTCGGCCCATAGCTGTCCATCACGCCTTTCGTTTCGGCAATAAACCAAAGAAGATATGCTTCGCCGAACCACGCCTAAACGCTATCGCCCAGCCCCTAAACCACAGGTCCAAAATCTTGGGCTCTGCCCAGACCCGCCGGGGAACCAATTCCCCGGACCCCTATTTATCATTTTCTTTCACCCTGCGGCTGAAAGAAAATATCTGATGGAGGTCAAGGAGGCACAGCCTCCTTGCGGAGTTTGAGGCAGAGCCTCAAGGTCCTGCCTCTGGTTTGGCGTCAGTCAGCCGTTGGACAGCGCGAGCGTTTTGCGCTATGATCTAAAGCACGTTCATGTTAGTTGCGCCGCTCACCTGACATTGCCTTGACGCCCTTCGCCAGACAGGACCTATATGAAATTTTGATGCCGAGCGGCGCTTTTGAGCGCTCTCTGCCCGATGTCCTATGCCCCGGCCCAAGAAAGGGAGAATACGATGAAAACGCCCGGCAAGACCGTTTTGAATATTTTTGCGCGCCGAAAGCATGTCGGCGGCGAACTGCCGCTCAGGCTGGGGTTGTTCAACGCGGAACAAAGAGAGGAACACGGCAGGATACTCGCTTCGAAACATCGCTTGAAGACAGGCCGTTCCCGCGAGCGCCTTCTCGTTCGGCTGGCCGAGAATGAAAATCTTCTGATCGGGGCGCATGGCGCGCTTATCGATGACCTGAAGGCCGAGCGCAGCGTCACTCCGGCCGGCGAATGGCTCCTCGATAATTTCTACGTGATCGAAGAGCAGGTGCGAACGGCCCGACAGCATCTGCCGAAAGGATACAGCCAGGGGCTGCCCTGTCTGTCGAGCAGCCTGTCGGCAGGATTGCCGCGGGTGTACGACATTGCGCTGGAAGCCATTTTGCACGGAGACGGGCGGGTTGACCCCGAAGGGCTGAAAAATTTCGTTAGCGCCTATCAATCCGTAAACTCCCTGAAATTAGGCGAGCTTTGGGCGATACCCATCATGCTGCGGCTTGGGATAATCGAAAACCTGAGGCGCGTCGCAACCTTGATCGCGGCCAACAGGCTCGAAAAAATCCGAGCGGGCGAATGGGCGGACCGCATGATCGCCGCGTCCTCAGAAGAACCGAGCGCCCTGATAGGGGTCATAGCGGACATGGTCCGCTCGACGCCCGTTTTGACCACAGCTTTCGTGGCGGAGCTCACGCGCCGCGTCAAAGGTTCGAGATCCGCGCTGGAGCTGTCGCTGATGTGGATCTCCGGGCAACTGTCCGAGATGAATTTGACCGTCGAGCAATCGATCAACACCGAAAACCAGCTGCAGGCGGGATATCAGGTGTCCATGGCCAACTGCATCGGAAGCCTTCGCGTCATAGACGCCATGGACTGGCGGACGTTCGTTGAGGAAATGAGCGCGGTCGAGCGCGCTTTGTCGAAGGACCCGGCGGGAGTGTACGCCGGGATGGATTTCACCACCCGCGACCGCTATCGCCATGGGGTCGAAAAAATTGCCAAGGAGTGCGCCAACTCGGAGGAGCAGGTCGCCGCCCTGGTTTTGCAACTGGCAACGGAGGCTGCGGCGCGGAGGGGCGCCCAGGATCGCCGCGCCCATGTGGGGTTTTATCTCATCGACAAGGGGTTGGAAGAGCTGGAGGCGCGGGCCGGAGTTCCGTTCTCTCCGAGTGGCGCTGTGCGCGGAATATGCCGCAGGTTCCCTTTATCCATATATGCCGGCTCAGTGGCGCTCATCACAGTTTTTCTCACATACGGCCTCATATCAAAGGCTGCCTTCGACGGCGCCGGAGTCCGGTCTCTTTTGCCTCTTGGGACGCTTCTTGCGCTCTGCGCCTGGGATTTTTCCATCGCGTTGGTCAATTGGCTCGCGACCCTGCTCGTAACGCCTCATCCTCTGCCCCGGATGGATTTTTCCAAAGGAATCCCGAAGGATTTGCGGACGCTGGTCGTCATTCCGGCGATGCTGACCGACGCAAACACCATCGAGAACCTGGCCGAGGCATTGGAGATTCGCTTTCTCGGCAACCGCGAGGAGAACCTCCACTTCGCCCTTCTCACCGATTTTTGCGACGCGCCCGGTGAATCAACGCCAGAAGACGGGCCGCTTCTTCAACTGGCCGTTTCGAAAATCGAAGAGCTGAACGAAAAATATCGGCCTCCGGAAGAGGATATATCTTCGGCTTTTTTCCTGCTTCACCGCTCTCGCCGATGGAACCCGCAAGAGGGCGTTTGGATGGGACGCGAGCGAAAGCGCGGCAAGCTGTCGGATCTGAACGGTTTTTTGCGCGGCGAGACGAAATGCGCCGAATGCTTTTCGGCCGTCATCGGGGATGTTTCCATCCTGACCGAGGTTCAATATGTCATTACCCTGGATGCCGACACGCAACTGGCGCGGGATTCCGCCCGGCAATTCGTGGGCGCCATGGCGCACCCTCTCAACCGCCCGCGCTACGATGAAAAACAGGGGCGCGTCGTCGAGGGGTACGGCCTCTTGCAGCCTCGCGTGGCGACTACGCTCCCCAGCGCTCACAGGTCGCTGTTCGCGAGGATGTCCGTCTCCGAAATCGGCATAGACCCCTACACCCGCGCCGTTTCCGACGTGTATCAGGATTTGTTTGAAGAGGGGTCTTTTATAGGCAAGGGCATTTACTCTGTAGACGCCTTCCGGCAGGCGACCGGCGGGCGTTTCCCGGAGAACCGGATACTGAGCCACGACCTGCTGGAAGGGTGCTACGCCCGGGCGGGGCTGCTGAGCGACGTGCAATTGTACGAAAAATTCCCTCACCTATACGCCGCAGACGTTGCCCGAAGGCGCAGGTGGATTCGCGGCGACTGGCAGATAGCGAGCTGGGTATTGCCGTTCGTCCCCGCCCCCTCGTTCGGCAAGCTGAAAAACCCGCTGTCGGCGCTGTCCCGCTGGAAAATATTCGATAATTTAAGGCGCAGCCTGACGGCGGCGGCAATGACGTCGATGCTTCTGCTGGCCTGGCTCGCGCTGCCATCTCCCGGGTTCTGGACGGCGGCTGTGGCGGGGGTCATGCTGATTCCGCCGCTCGTCTCGTCCATTTTCAGCTTTCTGCGCAAATCGACCGACAGAACCCTGAGACAGCAGATTTTATCTTCGGCAAGCCAAATCGCGCACATCTGCGCGCGCGCCTGCTTTTCGCTCGCCTGTCTGCCCCACGAGGCTTTTTACAGCATCTGCGCCATGACGCGCGCCTTGTGGCGGATGGCGGTGACGCACAGGCAATTGCTCCAATGGAATCCTTCGGAAGAAGCGGGCAAGGGCGCTCGCTCGGGCTTGGGCGCTTCCTTGAAAGAGATGTGGATCGGCCCGCTCGCCGCTCTGCTCGCGGCTTCGGCGCTCGCGGCGCGATCTCCTTCGGCGATTCCAGCGGCGGCCCCCATGCTGGCGCTCTGGCTCATATCCCCGGCCGCCGCCTGGCGGGTCAGCTCCCCTTCGACTCGGCGGCATGAAAAACTCAGCTCCGCCCAGCGTCAATTTCTAAAACGCATTGCAAGACATACATGGGGTTTTTTCGAAACTTTCGTCGGGCCCGAGGACAATTGGCTGCCTCCCGACAATTATCAGGAATATCCTGTCGAAAGGACGGCCCACCGCACGTCTCCCACCAATATCGGACTTGCGTTGCTGGCAAACTTGTCGGCATACGATTTCGGTTTTATCTCAGCCGGAAAACTCATAGACCGCACGGCTCATACTTTTGCGACTATGGACATGCTTCGGCGCCACAGGGGGCACTTCTTCAACTGGTACGACAC
>JAISQC010000234.1 GCA_031274465.1 Synergistaceae bacterium
CGCAAAAGCGTTTGAGGCAGTGCACCAACAGTACGGCTGAAGCTCCTCCGGCGCTCAGTCGGCTTCGCTAATCGTCAAAATTTTGTGGATTTGACGTCCGATGGAATAACGCGGCAAAGAATTCTTTGCAGGCGCGCGGCGACCCTACGGGGTGTAACAAGCCGCCTCGCTTTTTACGGGCTGATCAGCCAACGGTTGAATTATATCAGGGCTTTTTTAAATTAAAATCGTTATAATTACTGGTAAGCGATCTATTTGTAATTAATATTTATTCTTTTATGGGCAAAAATTACGAAATATCTAAGGGGTATCCATTAAAAATTAAACTATGCGGACTATATGAGGCAATAAGACCGAAAATATTAATAGAGAATCTAAAAACGACCTGAAATATAAAAAATTTTGGCAAAACACCGTCGATATATAGAATTTTTAGAGCCAATACGCGCGTGCTGTCTCCAAAATCGGCAGGTTCACGGCGTAATGGCGTTATAATGACAGTTGGCCGCGCAATGTTTTTTCCAGAGGCGAGATTCGCATCACACAAAGGAGAGTATTGGCAAATGGGCAATGAAGATATCGCAGAGCGTTCGCTGCGCGCGCATCGGGAGAAGAGGGGAAAGTTTTTCATGGGAAGCAGGATGCCGGTCGAGACCATGGACGACCTGTCCCTGGCCTACACCCCGGGGGTGGCCGAGCCCTGCCGCGAGATAGTCCGCAACCCGGACGCCGTTTACGAGGTGACGTCGAAGTGGAACACCGTGGCGGTGGTGACGGACGGCAGCGCGGTGCTCGGGCTGGGCGACATAGGGCCCGAGGCGTCGCTCCCCGTGATGGAGGGCAAGAGCGTCCTTTTCAAGCGCTTCGCCGACATCGATTCATTCCCGCTCGCCCTGCGCACGCAGGACGTCGATAAAATAGTCGAGGCCGTGGCGCTCTTGACCCCAGGCCTCGGAGGTATAAACCTCGAGGACATCTCCGCGCCGCGCTGTTTTGAAATAGAGAGCAGGCTTCAGCAGAAATGCGACATCCCCGTGTTTCACGACGACCAGCACGGCACCGCTGTGATATCGCTCGCCGCCCTGCTAAACGCGCTCAAAATAACCGGCAGGAAGATCGGGGACGCGAAGATAGTTCTGAACGGGGCCGGTGCCGCCGGTGCCGCGATATGCAAATTCCTCATCTCGGCCGGGGCTGAGAATGTGATCCTGTGCGACCGGAGCGGCGCGATATACAAGGGGCGGACTGCCGGGATGAACTCATCCAAGGAAGAGCTGGCCCGTATCACGAACCCGGACGGGCAGAAGGGGAGCTTGGCCGACGCGTTGAAGGGAGCGAACGTTTTCATGGGAGTCTCGGCTGCCGGCGCGGTGAGCGTCGATATGGCGCGCGGCATGGCCCGTGAGGCCATCGTCTTCGCCATGGCGAACCCGACGCCCGAAATATTCCCGGACGACGCAAGGAGCGCGGGCGCGGCGGTAGTTGCCACCGGCCGCAGCGACTTTCCGAACCAGGTCAACAACTGCCTCGGCTTTCCCGGCATATTCCGCGGCGCGCTCGACGTCAGGGCCACCCGCATCAACGAGGAGATGAAGCTCGCGGCGGCGCGCGCTTTGGCGGAGCTGGTATCCGATTCGGAGCTCAGCCCGGACTACATAATCCCGGGGGCCCTCGACCCGAGGGTGGTCCCGGCAGTGGCGCGCGCCGTCGCCCAAGCCGCCGTGAGCACTAACGTGGCCAGGCTCAAAGGATGAGGGAGGTATAATTTTTGCACGTATCGCTGTACAGAAAGTACAGGCCGAAGTTTTTCAGCGAGGTAGTCGGGCAGGACGCGGCGGTGGATCTTTTGCGCTCGTCCTTCGCGCGCGGCCGCCTTGGGCACGCGTATCTGTTTTCCGGCCCGCGCGGCTGCGGCAAGACGACTGCGGCCCGGCTGCTCGCCAAGGTGGTCAACTGCCAGAACCCGACGGAAGACGGGGAGCCGTGCTGTGCCTGCGATTCGTGCGTTGCCGTGGCGTCCGGTGAGCATATGGACGTGATGGAGATCGACGGGGCATCCAATCGCGGCATCGAGGCCATCCGCGAGCTTAAATCCCACGTGGGCCTCACGTCCTTCATGGGCGGAATGAAAGTGTACATACTCGATGAAGTGCATATGCTGACGATGGAGGCGTTCAACGCGCTCCTCAAAACCCTGGAGGAGCCGCCGCCGTCCGTGATGTTCATATTTGCCACTACGGAGCCGCACAAGGTTCCGGTCACCATACGCTCGCGCTGTCAGCACATACCGTTCCACAGGATATCCACAGAACAGATGGCCGCCCAATTGTCGCGCATCGCGGCTTCCGAAGGATTGAACGCCGAGAGCGCGGCTCTCTGGGAGATAGCCCGCAACGCGGACGGAGCGCTCCGGGACGCCATATCCCTCTTCGAGCAGGCGGTGTCGCTGGGGCATGGCGAGGTCGGCGTGTCCTCGGCGCTCGCCCTCTTCGGCGGCGGAAGGTCCGGAATGGAGCGTTGGGTTTCGGCTGTGAGGGAGCGTTCGGACGAAGCTTCGCCCATGCTCAAGTCGATGCTCGACCAGGGAATGTCGCCGGAGAGGTTCCTCGACGGGCTGTTCCCCCTGCTGCGCGATATGTGGGCTTTCAGCCTGTGGGGCGAGAAATCGTTTGCCGGCACGTCGCTGTCCGACGAGGAAAAAAAATTCCTGCGCGAGGAAGTGCCGAATTGGGCGCCCCTCCCCCTGAAGCGCTCAGTCGCGTGCTGCGCGGCGCTATTCCCAAAAGCGAGGCTCGGCTTGAGGGGCGACGTTTTCTGCGGCCTTTTGATGTTCGAGATGATGTCCGTGTTCGAGCCGGACGCCCCGCAAGAGGCGCGCCAAGCCCCGCCTGTCGCGGGCTCGGCTCTTCCCGCGCGGCGTCAGGCGGCTTTCCGTGAAGAGGGGACGGCTGAAATTCCGCCGCCAGAGCCTCCCGCCGCGCGCGCGCCGTCCGCAATCCCTTCGGACCTTCCCGACGTCATGTCGGCGCTCATGAAGGAAGGACTGCCGATCGCGGCAGCCATGATAAACGTAAAGGCGTTTCTTGACGACGACGGGCTTGATTTTGACTATTCCGAGGCGACGGGCGCGGCTGAGGCGATGTTGAAGCTGCCCCGCTCGCGCGCGGCGCTCGAACGCGTCTTCGGCGTTGCCTCCAAGGAAACGGAAGACGGCAGCGCGTCGGAAAACGAGGGCGGCAAAGATCGCCCCGCGTCCGGCGCGCGCGATGCGCGCTCCGCTGCCGCCACTACCGCCGAGGCCATTTCGGAGCGCATCGGCGCGGATTTGCTGATGTCAAAACGGCTCGTGTCCGACGATACTGATACTGATGCGGGAGGCGTCGATGATGAACAGCTCTGACAAGCCATTCGTGCATCTGCACGTGCACAGCGAATACAGCCTTCTGGACGGGGCGAGCAAGTGCGCGGACCTCGCCAAAACCGCCTCGGAGATGGGCATGGGCGCGGTCGCGCTCACCGACCACGGAGTCATGTACGGCTGCGTGGAGTTTTACAACGAATGCAAGAAAAATGGCGTCAAACCCATACTAGGCTGCGAGGTATACGTCGCCCCGAGCGGGCACACCTGCAGGGACGCAAAGGAGCAGTTTCATCTCGTGCTGCTCGCGGAGAGCGACGAGGGCTATCACAACCTCGCCCGGCTGGTGTCGGTGGCGTGCACGGACGGTTTTTATTACAAGCCCCGCATAGACCACGACCTGCTTGCCAGGTACAAAGGCGGGCTCATAGCTTCGTCGGCCTGCCTGGGCGGCGAGATACCGGCCTTGCTCACCGCCGGGGATTCCGAAGGCGCCCTCTCCCGGGCCATGCTATACAGGGACATAATGGGGCCGGAAAATTTCTTCCTCGAAATACAGGGGAACTCGATCCCAGCTCAGGCGCTCGTGAACAGGTCGCTCATAGAGATGTCGCGCCGTCACGGTTTCCCGCTGGTGGCCACAAACGACTCACACTATATGAAGCGCTCCGACGCCGAGTGGCACGACGTACTCCTCTGCGTTCAGACGAACAGCAACGTGAGCGACCCGGGCAGGTACAAATTTTCGGGGGACGATTATTATTTCAGGTCGCGCGAGGAGATGTGGGCGATATTCGGCGCGGAGGCGCCGGAATCCCTTACCGCCACAGTCGGGATTGCCGAAAGATGCTGCGTTGGGCTGAAGTTCGGCGAATACCACCTGCCGGATTTTGCGATCCCGGAAGGCGAGACGCTCGAGACGCACCTGAGGCGGCTCGCCCGCGAGGGTCTGGAGCGCCGGCTGAGCGGGCCGCCCGTGTCCGATGAATACGCTGGCAGGCTCGATTATGAGCTTGGAGTAATCGAACAGATGGGTTTTGCGGGATATTTCTGCATAGTGTCGGATATCATCGGATATGCCAAGGAAAACGGCATACCGATAGGGCCGGGGCGCGGGTCGGCCGCCGGGTCGCTGGTGGCGTGGTCGCTGCGCATAACCGACCTCGACCCTATAAAACACGGCCTGCTCTTCGAGCGTTTCCTGAACCCTGAGAGGATATCCATGCCCGATATCGACACCGACATATCCGACAAGCAGAGGGACGAGGTCATAGCCTATATAGTCCGCAAATACGGCTCGGATCACGTGTCCCAGATAATCACGTTCGGGCGGATGATGAGCAAGCAGGCGGTAAAAGACGTCGGGCGAGCCATGGGCATGGCTTACGCGGATGTGGACAGGGTGGCGAAGCTAATACCGGAGCCGATAAAGTCCGGGATAAAAAACATACCGGACGCGATCAGACACACGCCCGACCTCAAGAGGCTTCACGAATCCGACCCCACTGTGAGGCGTCTGCTCGACACCGCGTCTTGCATAGAAGGCCTTGCGAGGCACTGCTCGCAGCACGCGGCGGGGATCGTGATCACCCCCGCCCCGACGAGCGATATGATCCCGGTAGCAAGGATAGGGAATTCGATAGTGACCCAATACTCGATGGAGCCGATAGAAAAACTGGGATTGGTCAAGATGGACTTCCTCGGCCTCCGCACCCTGTCCATAATAGAGGGCGCGCTGGAAAACATCGCGAATCGCGGCGCGCCGCTCGACCTCGACGCCATCCCAATGGACGACCCAAAAACTTACGAAATGCTTCGGGAAGCGGACACGCTCGGGGTGTTTCAGCTCGAATCGTCCGGCATGAGGGATCTCATACGGCGGCTCAAGCCCGACAGGTTCGAGGACCTCGTCGCACTGATGGCGCTTTACAGGCCGGGGCCGCTCGAAAGCGGCATGGTCGATCAGTACGTCAAGCGCAAGCACGGGCTCGAAGCGGTCGAATACCCCCACCCCCTCCTATCGGAGGCGCTGTCGGAGACCTATGGCGTCATACTGTATCAGGAGCAGGTCATGCAGTGCGCCGCCCGCCTGGCCGGCTACACGCTCGGAGAGGCCGATCTCCTGCGGCGGGCCATGGGCAAGAAGAAACACGAGGTCATGATGGAGCAGCGCGCCAAATTCGTCGATGGCGCGCAAAAAAAGGAAGTCCCTTCCGCCAAGGCGGAGGAAATTTTCGACATCATAGAAAAGTTCGCGGGATACGGCTTCAACAAGTCGCACAGCGCGGCATACGCCCTCATATCGTATCAGACCGCGTACCTCAAGGCCCACTACGGGGCGGAGTTTCTGGCCTCGTACCTGTCCGCGCTCGTCGGGGCGAAGATGGATGTTCTGGGCAGGTACATCGGGGAGGTGAGGGGCCTCGGGTTCGAGATCTCAGCCCCCGACATCAACAAATCGAGAGAAGCCTTCACCGTGGCTGACGGCGTGATACTCTTCGGCCTCTCGGCGGTCTCGAAGGCGGGGTCCACGGCGGTCGAGAGCATCATGAAAGCCCGTTCGTCCGGGCCGTTCAAGTCGCTGTGGGATTTCATATCGCGCGTCGATCTTCGCGTGGTCAACAGGGGCGTCATCGAGAACATGATAAAATCCGGCGCGTTCGCCTCGCTCGAACCGAACCGCAGAAAACTGCTAGAAGCCCTGCCGCCGATGATCGAGATGGCGTCGCGCAAGGACGAGTGCTCGGGTCAGCAGTCCCTTTTCGACGACGAGGACGCAGGCGTCGAGCCGGCGATGCCGAATGTCCCGGATTTCGAGCCTCGCCGCCTGCTCGATCTGGAGCATGAGTCGGTTGGCATATACATCTCGGGGCACCCGTACGACGAGTTCAAGGCCGACGAGTACAGATACTCCACCTGCGGGATACGCGACCTCGCTTACTGGAGGATGGGGGACATGCCGCCCGTCGTCATCGGCCTGCTGGTGGATTTCAAGGAAAAATACGCGAAGAGCAACGGCAAGCCGTTCGGCATCCTCACACTGGAGGACTCAGAGAGCCAGATCGAGGCGCTTTGCGGCTCGAAGCAGTGGCCGCAGGTAAAGCCCCTGCTCGTCCCAGGCGAGCCGTACCTCATAAGCGGGAGCGTGAAAAATGACGGCAACATGTCGATGATGATCGAGGACATCGAGCCGCTCTCCGATGCCAGGGGAAGGCGCGCGCAGTCGGTGCGGATACTCGTCTCGTCGGATGGGCTGCCGGACGATTTTTACGGATCGCTCTTGAGCGAACTCGAAAAACACCCGGGGAATCTGTCCGTCCTTCTCGATTTGCGCACGCGCGACGAACAGGCGCTGCTTCGAATGCGATCTCTCAGGGTGTCGATGGCGCCGAATCTGGCTGACAGGATAAATGCCGTGTCGGGGGGAAGGGCTTCCGTCTTGGCCTGACGCATTGGCGGGCAAGCGGCGGCTGTGTCATGTTTGGGGAAGGGAGGCATGAACATGAGGAAGGTTAAAATAATCTGCACGCTCGGCCCGGCTTGCGCCGACGTCGGCAAGCTAAGGGAGCTGGTCGCGGAGGGCATGAACGTAGCCCGGTTCAATTTCAGCCACGGGGATTACGAGACGCATGGCCGCATGCTCGAAATGGTCCGCGTGATAGAGTCGGAGGGGGTATTGCCCATAGCGACGATCCTCGACACGAAAGGCCCGGAGATACGCACGGGCTCGCTCGAAGGGCACAGCCCGGTCAGCCTCGCGGAAGGCGCCGTTTTTTCCCTTGTCACCGAGGAGACGGAGGGCAACGAAAAGCGCGCGTCCATAAGCTATGCCGGGCTGCCTGATGAGATCGAGGCAGGACAGGATATCTACATCGACGACGGCGTCATACATTTGAAGGCCGAGAAAATAGGGCCCGGCGAGATAACGTGCCGCGTTCTGGTCGGCGGCGCGCTTGGCGAGCACAAGGGCGTCAACGTCCCCGGCGCCGAGCTGTCGGTCCCGACGCTTACCGAAAAGGACGTCAGGGACATCGAGTGGGGGATGGACCGCGACATGGACTACATCGCGGTCTCGTTCGTCAGGCGACGCGAGGACATAATGCACGTCCGCCGCGTCATCGAGGGCCACGGCGGCAGGAGCAAGAAAATCAACGTCATGGCCAAGATCGAGACACTGCAAAGCGTGCAGAACCTGGAGGAAATAATCCAAGTGGTCGATGCGGTGATGGTGGCGCGGGGCGACTTGGGCGTCGAGATGCCGACTGAAGTGGTCCCGATGGTGCAAAAGCGCATAATCGAGCTATGCAGGTCGCGGGGGAAGCCGGTTGTCGTGGCCACGCAGATGCTGGACTCCATGATACGCAACCCGCGCCCGACCAGGGCAGAGGCGAGCGATGTGGCGAACGCTGTCATCGACGGGGCGGACGCCGTCATGCTTTCCGGCGAGACGGCGGGCGGCAAATACCCGGTGGAAGCGGTGCGGATGATGAACAGCATAGTGGTCAGCACCGAGAGGGAGAGCATGAGCCGCCGCTACTACGTGCCGACGGATCTGAAGAGCTCCCTGAACGTGGCGGACTCGGCGAGCCATGCGGCGATGCGGGTCGCGGAGGAGCTGAGGGCGGCCGCGGTCCTGTCGCTGACGCGAAGCGGAAGCACGGCGGCGATGGTCAGCAAATACAGGCCCAAAGCCACTATAATCGCGTCAACCCCGCTCGTTTCCACATGGAGGGCGCTGTCCCTGATGTGGGGCGTGAAGCCGCTTTTGTCCGAAGAGCACGGCTCGGCGGAAGATGCGGTGGACGCCGCGATGGAGTCGGTCTTGAAGCACGGTTACGTCTCCGAGGGCGACACCGTCGTGATCACCACCGGGTTCCCAGTCTTCGTGTCCGGCACGACGAACATGGTGCTGGTCCAGACCGTGGGAAGGGTCCTGTTCCGCGCCCCTTCGATTATAGCGCGCGAATCGTCCGGGTTCGTGTGCAATGCGCGAACATCCGCCGAGGCGGAGGAAAAAATGAGCCGAGGCAACATACTAGTGGTCGCCAAGACGGATCAGGAATACCTGCCGTCGATGAAGAAAGCTGCGGCGATAATCACCGAGGAACACGGCATAACGAATTTCACGGCCATAACCGCATTGCAGTTGGGAATACCGTGCATGTCCGGGGCCGATGGCGCCATGGGCCTGCTGAAGGACGGGATGCTGGTGACGGTGGATGGAGTTCACGGGGTGGTTTACGAGGGCCGCATGAGGGCAAAGTGATGCCGGGGGCGGGATGTCCCTTTTAGGCGCCCATGTCTCCGCTGCCGGGGGTCTGCGCCGCGCCGTCGAAAGGGCCGAATCGCTTGGCTGCGAGGCCATGCAGATTTTCACGCACAACCCTCTTCAATGGCAGGGCAGGTCTCCGTCCGATTCCGAGATCGACGCTTTCAGGAGGGCTTTGCTGGCGTGTTCGGTTAAAAAAGTCGTCGCCCATGCGCCCTACCTGATCAACCTCGCCGGAGACGAATATGTCAGGAAACGCAGCATAAGCGCCGTCATCGGCGAAGCCGAGCTCTGCTACAGGCTCGGGGTGGACGCGCTCGTTCTGCACCCCGGCTCGTCGAAGGGCGGCGCCAGGCAGCATGCGCTCGAATCCCTGTCGGACGCGCTCGAAAAAATTCTGGAGGCCACCCGCGAATCGGCCGTGGTCTTTTTGCTCGAGACTATGGCCGGGCAGGGGGACGTGCTTGGCTCGGCGGCGGAGGAGCTGGAATTTGTGCTGGACGCCCTCGATTGGGACAAAAGGCTTGGCGTCTGCGTCGATCTCTGCCATGTCTTCGGCGCCGGGACGGACATCAGGAGCGAGGGCGGATACAACCGCATGATATCCTCGCTCGAAAGGCATTTCGGCCTGGAGAGGGTCGGATGCTGGCATTTGAGCGACAACAAGGGCGCGCTTGGAAGCAGGGTGGACCGCCACGAGCATATAGGCGAAGGAGAGATTGGCATAATCCCCTTTGGTATGTTAGTATCTGACGAGAGGATACCGGATGCGCCGATGATACTCGAAACTCCAAAGGGCGGCATCGGGGATGAGGGAAATTTGGCGCTGCTCCGCAAATTGCGGGGCCGCATGTAATACGGGGGAGAATAATTTTGTCCGCTTTCATCAATTTCAGGTGGCAGGACCTCATAGACATTCTGGTAGTGGCGTTCCTCGCGTACAGGGTGTTGCTCTTTTTCGTCGATACGAGGGCGATGCAGCTGATGCGCGGGCTCTTCGTGATAGTGGTGTTCGGCATGATAGCCCGCACGCTCGAGCTGAAGACGATCACATGGCTCTTGAGCCAATTGCTGAGCGCCGTTCTGATAGCCATCCCAATAGTGTTTCAACCCGAGCTGAGGCGACTGCTCGAGGAATTGGGGCGAGGCCGGCTCCTTTCGGGCAGGGGGCGCGCCGACGAGGTGGAGGACGCGAACGCTGAGGCGATGATCAGCGCCATATCGTATCTGAAGCAGCACAAGATCGGGGCGTTGATCGTCTTCCAGAGGGACACCGGGCTCAAGGAGATCTGGCGTTCCGCGGTCCAGATTCGCGCCGAGATAACTCAGGAGCTGATGCTCTCCATCTTTTGGCCGAACAACCCGCTCCACGACGGCGCGGTCATAATGGACAGGCAGTTCGTCATAGCGGCGGCCTGCTACCTCCCACTCACCGACAACAACGACATCTCCAGATGGTATGGCACCAGGCACAGGGCGGCGGTCGGCGTGACCGAGGTTTCGGACGCTCAGGCGCTGGTGGTCTCCGAGGAGCAGGGGCACGTGTCTCTGGCCGTAAGAGGCAGGATATCCAAACCGCTAAACGACGACCAGGTTTCCCGCTTCGTCCGCAGATACTTCAACCCCAACGAGAAAGGCGTGTCGATCCTTCAGCGCTTCAGAAGGGAGATAGAGTCGCAGTGGCCGGGTGTGGACAGATGAAAACGGCGCGTGGGGGGCAAGGGCATGGATAGGTCTGCGAGAGCTCGCTGGCTGATGAGGGGGCTGTCGGTCGTATTCGCCCTCACCCTGTGGTTTTTCGTGACGTGGGATGGCACGAGCCTCAGCACGAGGGTGTTTTCCGTTCCGTTGCAGTATCAGGATTTGCCGGAGGGCTATTCGCTTTCCGATTTCGTCCAAAACGTCGAAGTCAAGCTGGAGGGCAGGTTCCAGGACCTCGCTTTGCTGAACAGGAACGACATCACGGCGTACGTCGGGATGTCAGACCTGAGGCCGGGGAAATACGGCCTTCCCATTCAGCTGGTCAGCCCCAGCGGGACGAGGGTCGTCAGCTACACCCCGAACTCGGTCGAATTCGAGCTTTTCAGGATGATAGAGAGAAAGCTGAGGCCGTCCTTCGTCGTCGAGGGCGACATGCCCGAAAACCTGTCGCTCGCGAGCGTCGATATCTCGCCGGCCGAGATAACGATCAAGGGCCCCGAGTCGTCCGTCATGGCCATCCATCGGGCCGAGGTCAGGGGCACGGTCAAGGATATGTCGGACGGGGCGAGAAACCTGAAGGTGGTCATAGTGGACGACAACGGCGGCGCGGAAAACTTCGTCCTGGAGCCTCCCTCCGTCCGGGTCCACGCGCGATTCGCCAAGACGATGCAAGAAGCCCGCATCCCGGTGAGCGTGCAGGTGACGGGCGTGCCCGGCGATGGGTTCGAGGTGGGGTCCGTGGTCATATCGCCGGATACGATTATCCTGAGGGGGACGAAAGAGGCGCTTCTCGGCATATCCGAGCTCGCTTTGAACCCCATAGATGTGAGCGGACACACCGAGGGCATGAACGCGGACATTCCCCTTGATCCGCCGTCCGATGCGATCAGCATAGTGGGGACGGATCACGTCAACATCAGGGTCGAATTCAAAAACGCGGTCGAAACCAGGACGTTCCTCGGAGTCCCCGTCAAGCTTCACGGCGTCGCGAACGTGAGGCGCTGGAACGTCTTGCCTCCGTCTGTGAGCGTGACTGTGGAGAGGTCGGCTATGGGGACAGGGGCGCCGTTCGATCCTGAAAAACCGCCGCTGGAGCTGTACGTTGACGCGACGAACGTGGTCGCGTCCCAGTTGACGCTGCCTATACTCACCAGAAACGTCGAAACGGGAATCAGCGTCATACGCATAGATCCGCAGCAGGTCACTATCACGTCAGTCGCGCCGTGAGGCGCTTTGGCGGGTGCGCGAGCCGGCGTATTTGCGCAAAAGGGGTGGAGTTCCGTGGCAACTCACGAGAAGATTAGGTGCATGTTCGGGACGGACGGGGTCAGGGATGTCGCGAACCGGGGTCTGATGACCCCGGAAATGGCGCTCTCGTTCGGCAGGGCTTTTGTCCTGTATCTGACTGAACGCGGCATTCCCCGCCCCAAGATAGTGGTCTGCAAGGACACCAGACGCTCCGGCGCAATGCTGGAATCCGCCCTCTGCTCGGGGATGATGTCCGCCGGCGCGGAGATATACCTGCTCGGCGTGTTCCCGACTCCCGGCATCAGTTGCGTGCTGCGCCAGGGCGGCTTCGATGCCGGCGCCGTGATAAGCGCCTCCCACAACGCGTCCGAGTACAACGGCATCAAATTTTTCACCTCTGCCGGGTACAAGCTGAAAGACGAGGACGAGGCCGAGATAGAGAGCTATCTGGGCGACGACCTGCTTCACGACTGGCGCCCCACCGGAGCTTCAGTGGGGGACATCCACGACGCCGGGCTCAAGAAGGGCCTGTATCTCGACTGGCTCGGCGATATACTCTCGTCGATCGCGCACGGCGGATGGCCGCTGGTGGTAGACGCCGCAAACGGGGCGGCATCGGAGATCGTCGCCGATATATTCGGCAAATGGGGCGGACCAGTGTTTTACTGCGGGGTCGATGCCGACGGCCTCAATATAAACGACGGGGTGGGCGTGATGCACATCGACCACCTGGCCTCCGAGGTCGCCAAACATTCCGCGTCCTTGGGCATGGCATTTGACGGGGACACGGACAGGGTTTTGATGTGCGATTCCCGGGGCAGGCTGATCGACGGCGACATAATGCTCTGGGTGATAGCGCGTTTCCTGAACGGCCAGGGCAAGCTCGGCTCTGGCATGGTCGCCACGGTGATGAGCAACATGATTCTGGAGGAGAAGATGGCGGCGGAGGGGATAAAGCTCTTCCGATGCCCCGTGGGGGACAGATACGTCCTCGAGAAGATGATCGAGGTCGGCGCGCTGCTCGGCGGCGAGCAGTCGGGCCACCTGATAGTCCTGGATCACGTCGCGACCGGCGACGGAATATGCACCGGTCTGCTCTTCCTGAAATCATGCCTCGAACTCGGCGAGGATATGGACACGCTGGTAGACAGGTTTCCGAGGTATCCGCAGCTGCTTCGGAACGTCAAGGTCTCGGACAGGGACGCAGTCCTGTCGTCCCCGGCGCTGGAGGAAGCGTGCAAAAACGCGGAACGTCGCCTCTCCGGCGTAGGCCGTTTGCTTTTGCGCCCGTCCGGCACGGAGCCCCTGATCCGCATCCTGGTGGAGGCCCGCGACGCCGGGCTGACGAAGAGCGTCTGCGAGGAGCTGGAGAGAACCGTCATCGAGATCGCTGGCTGAACGTCGAA
>JAISQC010000182.1 GCA_031274465.1 Synergistaceae bacterium
GTCGAGGTCGTTGTCTTCCGCGAGGCAGACGTCTATGACTTCGGACCTGTCCAGCCCGAATATGGCCAGAAACGCGTTGTTGCAATCCGTGATGTAGCCGTCGCTGTTGACGTGTATGAAGCCGAGAGGGGATTCCCTGAAAATCGTCCTGTATCGGTCCTCGCGGTCGGTCAGATCCGACATGGCCTTCATGAAATCCGTTATGTCCCTGCACGTTATCGAAAGCAGGTTTTCATTCCCGGCCTGAAACCAGTTGAATCTCGCTTCGAGCAGGACCTCATGCCCGTCTGCGGCCTTTGCCGGGAACGTCAGGGTCATCCTCTTGGCGTCTTCGCCTTTCATGCGGTGGGAGATCGAGTCGATGTAGACCTTGGGGAAGAGATTCTCTATGTTCGGCGCTTCCCCTTCGGGCGACAGCCCAAAGAGAGCCCGGGCAACCCCCGAGGCCGCGATGATATCCCTGTTTTCATCGACGAGCAGGATGATCTCGTTGAGGCTGTCTATGAAATTGCACACAGCATCATCCAGCAGAGATACCCCGACCGAAGGCTTGTATCCTTCGGATGCCTCTCCTTCTCCCTCCGCTTCCCGGGTCATCGTCGTTTCATCTGTAAGGGCGGCCTCGTCCAAGCTGATTTACACCAAGTTTCCTTATATATTATGATGGATAACGCGATCCGAATTCACGCAAAAAAACGCTGCTTCTTTATTCTAGCACGTTTTTGCAGAAGCATGGCTATGTATTTTGAAAGGACAGGATGCGCAGTCGGCGCGCTTGGCCTCAAAACCTGCCGAGGCCGTCCGCGCGGCGTCGAGTATGCGACGGCCCAGCTCGTCCCAGTTTTCGATCTTTCTCGCGCGCGGTCCGGCGTTTTCGCCGCTCCTCAGGTAGATCAGCCCAGCGTCCACCGATGCGCCGGGGCGGGCTATGTGGCACGCCATTGCGTAGAAATCAACTTGCGCGGAGTAAATCCCGTGGGGGGCCGAATCCTCCGGCGTTATCTTCCAGTCCCTGACGTGGCAGCCGTTTTCGTCCTCCCAGAACACGTCGATGCTTCCGAGCAGGTTGACCCCCCCGTGATCGACCGAGAACGCGAGTTCGCGCACCAGCGTCCCGCGATCCAGCGCTTTCTTGAGTTCCCTGCATTCGGGGGTGCTCGCAAATTCCGCCAGCCACTCGCGTATCGCGAGGCGGTTTCGCCTCAGGCGCCAGACGTGCCTCAGGCCGGGCGGTATGGCGGCCTTCTCCCTCTTCATGTCGGCATCTTCGATGTCGAGCGGCAGGAGCGAGCCGAGGCTATCGGGGTCGAAGTCCCATCTGGAGAGCGCCCAGTGGGCAAGCGAGCCGATGTCCGCCCCTCCGGCGCCGTCTTGGGCGCGCAGCCGCCATTTCAGGCCGAGCCCCTGGCGGTAGCGTTTTCGGTATGCCGAGGGGCACCACGATATGAGCGAGTACGCGGTTGCGGACAGCGCGGAGAGCCTGGTCTCCCGAGGCTCTTTCGGCGCGGCCTCGCAATGCTCCGATATCACGTGCGCCTCTTTCGGGGTGCGTTGCGCATCCTCGACTTGGTCCACGAAGGACGCAGGTATCGGATTGCCGTTTTTCTCATTTGCCCTCAACACCATCGACAGCCAGTCGAGGCCGCTTTTCGGCGCCTTGCCGGGTATGCCGCAGCACAGCAGGCGGTCCTGCGCCCTCGTCATGGCGACGTACAGCAGCCTGACGCTCTCCTCGTCCTCATCCTGCCGTTCCAAGGCGTCGTGCCAGGCTTTTCTGACCGAATCGCCGCCGCCCGGCAGCCGGTGGGGGACCACCCCCAGAGCGCGCGATATCTCAGCCCGAAATCTTGAGTTCCGCGCGCCGGGGTTCGATGACTCCATGCTCATCAGCGCGACGACGGGAAATTCGAGCCCCTTTGCGGAATGGACAGTCATCACTCGGACCGCGTCGCGGTCCCCATCCACGAATTCCGGCTCCTCGACCCGCACCCCTCCCCGCATCGCGTCAGCGAGGTAATCGGCGCAGGAGGGGAGGCTCCGCCCCCGCGAGGACTCGTATTCGCACAGCAGCTCCACGCCCCTTCGTATGTTCGCAAGCGCTCGGGGCCGCGAATCCTCCCTGTATGCGTCAAGCCACGACTCGTCTTCCAGCAGCGCGCCCATCGCTTCGGAAGGTTTTTTGAACCGCGCGGCCTTGCGCATGCGGTCAAAACATTCCGCGTTGCCGGGAAACTCGGCCTTGAACGCGTCATACAGGGACGTTCCGTCGCCATGCGCGCCCTCAAGAAGCGCCACTGCCGCCCCGGGCTTCATCCCGGAGAGCGGGGACTCGATCCACCCCGCCAGAGCGGCGCCGTCGCAAGGGTCGTCCAGCGCCATCAGGAGGGATATGAAATCCTTCACCTCCCCCCTGTTGAAATATTCGAGGCCGCTCCCGAAGACGACCGGGATGCCGGATTCCTCGAAAGCTTCTTCTATGGGAGAATACGCGGCGCGGCTTCTTGCGAGGATGGTCATGTCCCTCCACTGGACCGGCCGGAGGCAGTTTTCTTCCCTGTCCCATACGGTTTCGCGCGCGTCCCTCATTTCACGCAGCCTTTTGGCCAGGCCGAGAGCGAGTTTTTTCCTCTGTTCCCGAACTTTTGGGCCGCGCTTTCCGCCGCCTTCGCCCTCCTGATCGGGCGGCGGCTCGTAAAGCAGTATTTCCATGGCGCGCTGCGAGCCCTCGCCACCGTTGCGCTCGTCCCACCACGGGGCGTCGGCCGGGGGCAGAAGGGGCTCGTAATCGACCCGCAGTGAACGGTCGTTTATCACGCCACGCTCCCACGCGTCGCCGAAAACCATGTTGACCGAGTTCATCAGCGCCTCGCTCATTCGGAAGCTGTGCGACATGGCTATGTGCTCGCCCATGCCCATGTATCGCGCGAAAAGCCTGGGGTTGGCGTGCCTGAACCTGTAAATGGACTGTTTTATGTCGCCGACTATGAAGGCCGTCCGCGTCAGATCGCCGGACCCGCCCCACGCCTCCGACAGTGACCGTATTATGCTGTCCTGGAGCTCGTCCGTGTCCTGAAATTCGTCTATCATTATATGCCGAAACCTGGCGGGGTACGACTTGTCGCTTCGCAGCACGGCGGAAGCGTATCTGGCCAGGTCGGAAAACGACATGACCCCGGCGCCGAGCCGATGGGCGTCCCAGCACTCCCACGCGAAGGCGGCCGATTCGAGGAGAAATCCGCGCGATCTCTCTTCCTCGGGAGGATAAGGCGGCGCCCTAAACAGCGTTTCCGAGAGGTCGGCGACCCGGGACATGGCGCTTCGCCACTTCTTGATGTCCGGTATCTCCGTTTCGATCGCCTCTTTTAAATCGGCGCCGCCGGACAGGTTGGACATGGCGCCGTTCACCAGGGCGACGAAAAAATCTTTTTCTGCTTGGGCGCTGCGCTCTCTGCCGTGCCATTCGCCGTAAAGCGTTTTCATTGCGAAAGGGAACTTTGCCGTGGATTTTTTCTCGAGCAGGGGGGCGATCAGCGGGAAGATCACGCCATGCCATATCTCCCACTCCTTGCCCCACGTTTCGGACAGGCGCGCCGCTATCCGCCCGCAGACCGCCTCCTCCGGCAGCGCGCCCATGTCCCTCAGGTCGGCCGGCCGGAGGTTCATGCTGCCGAAGACCTCGCACGCGCCCCTGCCGAGTTCCGCGATGGCGTCAGAGCCGTAGTAATTGAGGAGATCGATGTAAGATCCGTCCTCGCGCAGAAGCGACGCGTATTCGCGCCATTCCTGCCCCAAGTTTTCGGCGAACCTGTGGATAGCGCCCGTCTGGAGGCTCCATTTGAAGTCCTTCCAGAATTCCAGTTCCATCGGGCCGTCGGCGATCCTGGCGCCCGGCCCGATGTCCAGCCCTTCGCCCGCCTCCTTGATGACGCGGAGGGCGAACGCGTGGATGGTCGAGATGTAAGCTTCGTCTAGCCTGTCGATCGCGTCCCTCAGGTGGGGGATGCCGGAGGACAGCCACGACAGGAGGACGCTCCGTATGCGGTCCCTCATCTGCGTGGCGGCGGCATTGGTGAAGGTGAGGGTCAGTATCTGGTCCACCCGGCAGTCGGGATCGCTCGCCAGCAGCCACGCGAAACGATTTGCTAGGGTCTGCGTCTTGCCGGTCCCCGCCCCCGCGCTCACGACAGTCAGAGGGGAGAGCCCGCATATCGCGCGCCTCTGTTCGGGGCGCGCCCCCGCAAGCAGTTTGTCGGCGTCGATGCCGCTCATTCCAGGTCACCCTCGTCCAGCGAGCTCGCCCCGCGCCGCTCCGACCTCCTGCAAATTGCGGAATGTCCGCACCAAGCGCAGGACGGGGAGTCGTAGTTCGCCTCGTATCTCCCGTCCGCCGCTATTTGGTCCGCCGCTAGGAGCTTTTCGAGCGCGAGTTCGATCTTCTCCTCGCAGGACGGGGCTCGGGGCTGCCCAAGCGCCTGTTTTGCGGCCTGAGACCAGTAGCTTATCGCCGTGCCGTCGCCATGGCAGAGGTAGCGGACGCCACCTGCCGCGACGTCGGAATTTCGCAGCGCCGCAGCGTATGCGGCCAGCTGAAGCGATTCTCTGTATCGGCTTGCGCCCTTGCTTTTGTAATCCGAGATGACGGCAAACGTTCCGTGCGGCGACGACAGGAAATCGACCCTGTCAGCCCTTCCGGCGAATATCGAGTGCTCCAGCTCGATATTCGGAAGGTCAAGCTCAGTGAAGGTCCGAACCCTTTGAATCCCCGCGCTTCGCGCGCTGCGCTCGAAATCGTCCTCCGCGTCAGCGATCCTGAGCATCTTGGTTTTCATGTCGGCCAGTGCCGGCTTCGACCTGGGATCGGACACGAGAGGGTATTTCGAGGACAGGCTCGCCATCGCGCCGTCCCACGCGCAGGCCAGCGTAGCGCGCAGCGTTGGGCAGTCCGCGTCGGGGGGGCGCATGTCCCACACCGTTTTCCAAACCTCGTGCATCACCGTCCCGCGCTCCTTAGGCCCGAACAGTTCGCCGCGCGGGGTTTTCCTGT
>JAISQC010000183.1 GCA_031274465.1 Synergistaceae bacterium
GTGCAATTGCGGCAAGGCGGCAGCTCGTTTGTCGGCCTTTGCCCGTTCCACGCCGAGAAGACCCCGTCATTTCGCGTATCGCGCGACAGGCAGACCTTTCACTGCTTCGGCTGCGGCAAGGGCGGAGACGTTTTCACGTTCGTCATGGAGATCGAAGGCCTGAATTTTCGCGAGGCTTTGGAATCCCTGGCCGAGAGGGCTGGGGTGAAACTCGACATGGCGCGCGGCGACCGAGGGAAAACCTCCTCGCGGACATCTGGCAAGACGCGGGACGTTTTGGAAGAGGCGGTGAGATTTTTCCGCGAATCGATGTCCGGCCCGGGAGGAGAGGCGGCTAGGGCGTACCTTGACCGCCGCGGCCTGAGCGCCGAGGACGCGGCGCGGTTCGGCTTGGGCTGGTCTCCTCAGTCGTGGGACGCGACGTCGAAACACATGGCGTCCAAGGGTTTCAGCGACGTCGAGATTTTCGAGGCTGGTCTCTCGGTGAAGAGCGAGCGCGGCTCGTATGACCGCTTCAAGGGGAGGGTCATCTTCCCGATACGCGACGACGCCGGCAGAATTGTGGGTTTTGGGGGAAGGCTGATCGACGGCGAAGGCGCCAAATACGTCAACAGCCCCGAGGGGGCGCTCTTCAACAAACGCAAAACCCTGTATCTCATGGATGCCGCCAAACGGTCGATCCGGGAGCGCGGAAGGGCCATCCTGATGGAAGGGTACATGGATGCCATAAGGGCTCATATGACCGGCTTCACGGAGACTGTGGCCTCGCTTGGGACGTCGCTGACCGAGGAGCAGGCGGCGCTGATAAAGCGTTTCACGGAGCTTTGCTATATTTCGTATGATGCGGACGGCGCCGGGCAGAACGCCTCGATCAGGGGCATGTACGTGCTGGCGCGGCACGGGGTGGACGTAAGGGTCGTCGCTTTGCAGGAGGGGCTCGACCCAGACGACGCCCTCTCCCGCGAGGGAGGGGTATCCGCGTTCGCGTCGGCGCTGGAAAAAGCCCTGCCGCTCCCAATGTATCACGTTCGGGCCAGAAAGAAATACCTGAGGGTTCCCGGCAAGAGGAGGGGCGCGCTCTTGGAGATACTTACCGGGCTGGCGTCGCTGCCGATGCTCGATATCGCCGAATATATACCAGCCATCTCCCGCGAAATCGGGATATTGGAACACGAGCTGCGCGGCGAGATCGATTCGAAGCGCAGGGAACTGGAGCGAGCCGAACGCAGGTCCGGCATTCGGGAAAATAAAAAATCAGCAATTTCCGCAGAAGGCATTGCGGGCGATTCCGGCGTATATATAAATGACGGCGAAAACGCCCACGACAGGAGGTCGCTCGACCTAGAATGCGCGTTTTGCAGCCTGTTGTGGCGCGATGCTGAGTTGCGCTCGCGTTGGAGCTGCGGGGAATTGATCCCTCTTTTCGCGGACGAGGCCACGTCGGGCATGATAGCGGCGCTCGCCTCGGGCGAACCCCCAGCCGATCTGGAGTCGCGCTGGCGTTCGATGGGGGAGCGGATGTCGTTCGAGCGTCTGGCCCGGGGGGACGCTGTTCTGGCCGGCGGAGGCCTGGGGCCGGAATTTGCGGACGCGCTCGTCGAGGCGATCCGGACCAATGCGCTGAAAAGAAGGCTGAAACACCTCGAGCCGCTCAAAATTTCGGGGGAGGCCACTTCGGAGGAGATTGGCGAATATTTCGAACTCATGCGAAAATTGAAGGGCAGGGCATGAATGAAACATTCGGAAGGAGGAGATAGCATGGATGACAGCGAGGATGTCCTGGGCATCATAGGCGAGGAAACAGGCGTCGAAAAGCACGACATCGACTTGGGCGAATCGCCGCAGGATATGGAAAAATCAATGGAGCCCCTCGAATCCCCGGACTCGGACGAGCACGTCGCCGAGATGCCGGTCGAGGAGATTATGGACTACATAGACAGCATCAAGGAGCTGCTCCATAGCGGCAGGGAAAAGGGTTTTGTCACGTACGAGGAGATAGAGAAGAGGCTTCCCAAGGAGATTCTGTCGCCGGAGATACTCGACAACATATACCTCAACATAATGGAGCTCGGCATAGACGTCGTAGACGAGCCGAAGGAAAAAGACGAGATAGAAGACGAGACCCTGCCCCTGATTTCCAGCAAGGACGATGCCACGCTGGAGGAGCTGCCGCTGTCCGACCCGGTCCGCATGTACCTGCGAGAGATAGGGAAGATCGCCCTTTTGACCGCCGACGAGGAGGTGGAGCTGGCAAAGGGCGTCGAGGCCGGTGACCTCATGGCAAAGGCGCACCTAGTCGATGCCAATCTGCGCCTCGTGGTGAGCATTGCCAAAAAGTACATCGGGCGGGGGATGCTTTTCCTCGACCTGATACAGGAGGGCAACCTCGGCCTCATCAGGGCCGTTGAGAAATTCGACTATCAGAAGGGCTTCAAGTTCAGCACCTACGCTACGTGGTGGATACGCCAGGCAATAACGAGGGCCATAGCCGATCAGGCCCGCACGATACGCATCCCTGTGCACATGGTCGAGACGATAAACAAGCTGATTCGGATATCGCGCCAGCTAGTCCAGCGGCTTGGCCGCGAGCCGACCGCCGATGAGATCGCAGCGGAGATGGAGATATCCTCCGACAGGGTCGAGGAGATACAGAGGATCGCCCAAGAGCCGGTATCTTTGGAGACCCCGATAGGCGAGGAGGAGGACAACCAGCTCGGGGATTTTCTGGAGGACAAGGAGATGCCGAACCCCGAGGAGGTGGCGGCCAGCCTCATACTCCGCGAGCAATTGGAGGAGATGCTGGCAGACCTCGGCGACAGGGAGCGCGACGTCCTGAGGCTGCGTTTTGGCCTGGATGACGGACACGCCCATACTCTGGAGGACGTAGGGAAGAAATTCGGGGTGACGAGAGAGCGCATAAGGCAGATAGAGGCCAAGGCATTGCGCAAGCTGCGCCATCCCAGCCGAAGCAGAAGGCTCAAGGATTTTCTCGATTAGGGAGCGCGAAATGCGGATAGACAGATTTCTCAAGCTCGCGTCTTTAGTGAAGCGCCGCGCCATGGCGCAGGAGATGGTGGAGGTCGGCGCCGTCAGGCTGAACGGCAAAACAGTGAAGCCGTCCGCCGACGTCGAGGCCGGCGACGCGATAGAGCTGGCATTCCCGCGCAGGCTGATCGCCGTGGAGGTGCTCACCTCGGACGAACGGGCGCTGAAGAGAAAGACGGCCGCGTTTCGTATAAACGCCGACAGGCGGCTCGGTGAAGACGAGAAACCGTGGTAATATTGCCTCAGAACCACGGTCTTGAATCTATAAGTTTGGCATTTAATTAAGTAATTCCATAAGTTGGAATTATGTTCTAAAATTACTAGGGGGTGTTTTTCAAATGAGTGAAATAGTTGGAGTCCAAGGGAGAGAGATTCTCGATTCGAGGGGCAACCCGACCGTAGAGGTGGAAATATGGCTCGACTGCGGCATCGTGGAGCGCGCTGCGGTTCCGAGCGGGGCGTCTACCGGGTCGTTTGAGGCCATAGAGCTGCGCGACGGGGGAGAGAGGTACGGCGGCAAGGGCGTCATGAAGGCCGTCGAAAACGTCAACAACCTCATAGAGCCGGAATTGCTCGGGCTGGACCCTTCGGACCAGGCTGGGATAGATCGCCTGATGATAGAGCTTGACGGAACCGACAACAAGAGCAAGCTGGGGGCGAACGCCATATTGGGGGTATCGCTCGCGGTTGCCCGCGCGGCGGCGAAGGACCACGAGCTTCCTCTGTGGTCGTACCTGGGAGGCCTTGGCCCGTATCTCCTGCCGACCCCGCTGATGAACGTCGTAAACGGCGGCGCTCATGCGGACAACAACTTGGACTTTCAGGAGTGCATGCTCGTCCCACACGGGGCGTCTTCGTTCGCCGAGGCCCTTCGCATGGGCGCCGAGACGTATCACGCGCTCAAGAATATCCTGAAAAAATCGGGGCATCCGACGGCGATCGGGGACGAGGGCGGGTTTGCACCGAACTTCAAGACCAATTCCGAGGCGTTCAAATATCTGGTTGACGCGATAGGCGAGGCCGGATACGAGCCGGGGGCGCAGATAAGCCTCGCCATGGACGTGGCCGCGAGCGAGTTCTACAAGGACGGCGTCTACGATCTGGCCGGGGAAGGGCGCAAGCTGAAGGCGGACGAGCTGGCGGGTTATTACGACGACATCTGCTCTAAATTCCCAATAGTCAGCATAGAAGACGGGATGTCCGAGGAGGACTGGGATGGCTGGGCGCTCTTGACCAAGCGTCTTGGCGGCAAGATACAGCTCGTGGGCGACGACCTCTTCGTCACGAACCCCGTGCGTTTCGAACGCGGCATCAAAAACGGGGTGGGTAACTCGATTCTGGTCAAACTCAACCAGATCGGCAGCCTGACCGAGACGCTCAAGGTCATTCATATGGCGAAGACCTCCGGGTACAGCGCAGTGATATCCCATCGTTCCGGTGAGACCGCCGACGCTTTCATCGCCGACCTCGCCGTGGCTACTGCCGCAGGTCAGATCAAGACCGGCGCTCTGGCCCGCACCGACAGGGTGGCGAAGTACAATCAGCTCCTCCGCATAGAGGAAGCTTTGGGCGAAAGCGCGAAATACGCCGGCATTTCCGGCATTCGCTGCGCGAAATGATTTTTCTGTGGAAAGGGCATCGATGAAAAAAACAGTTTCGGCCAAAAACGCACCATCTGCTATCGGCCCGTACAGCCAGGCGGTATGGGCTGGCGAGTTCCTCTATTGCTCGGGGCAGCTCGGCATCGACCCCGCGAGCGGCACGCTGGCAGGGCCCGACGTGACGTCGCAGGCTTTGCGGGCGTTGAAGAATATCGCGGCGGTCCTCGAGTCGCAGGAGTTGAGGTTTGCGGATGTCGTCAAAACGACCGTTTTCCTCACCGACATGGCTAACTTCAAGGAATTCAACGAAGTTTACGGGAGGATATTCGAGTCAGACCCGCCGGCGCGGTCGTGCGTCGCGGTATCTGCTCTCCCCCTCGGAGGGCTAGTCGAGATCGAAGTCGTAGCCCACAGGTAGAAAAAAGCAAGCGCGCGCCCCTGCCGGGCATATAGGCAGGGGTGTCTTTCTTTATTCTCGTCTGCGGTTTGAGGAGGACGCCAAATTTCTATTTTACAAAACGTCAAACTTCTATTTTGCAAAACGACACACTTCTATTTTGCAAAATGACAACTATGGCATATAATAGCGCTATTGCTAAGGAATCGCTGATTCTCATGTGGTCATTTGTAAAGTAGAGAATCAGCGGTTCCCTTATTTAAGGAGTATCGCATGTCTGAATTATATCCCAGGTGGCAAAACGACACGATTGCCAAAGCCCTAAAAACTAGGCGGATTGTTATTGTCTCCGGGCCGCGCCAATGCGGAAAGACAACGCTCGTCAAAAAAATGATCTCCAGCGATAATACTTATCTGACACTTGACGATGACGCCTTGCTCCAAACAGCCTTGAGCGATCCCTTGGGATTTGTCAAACACCATCGAAGGCAGCCAACGGTCATTGATGAGGTGCAAAAAGCCCCAGGGTTGATTACCGCCATCAAAAGAATTGTTGATGAAGACAATACGCCTGGTCAATTTTTGCTGACTGGTTCTACGGACATCCGAAAACACCCAGAAATATCAGAAAGCCTGGCTGGGAGAGTGAAAAATATCGAGTTGCGCCCTTTATCTGTTGGCGAAACCCTCAAAAAGCGCCCATCGTTTTTAGGCAGGGCCTTTGCCGGCGATTGGCAGGGGCAAATTAAGGGGTACGATAAAAGAAGAGTGATTGAGCTTGCTTTTAGAGGCGGGTATCCGGAAACCCTGCTTTGGGAAGGGCGGGAGAGAACGAATTGGCATATGGATTATGTCAAAAGTCTGCTCACCCGTGACCTGAGCGACGTTCTCAATATCAGGAGAAAAGACGCTTTGTCTGAATTATTGAGCGTTCTTGCCGCTTGGTCGAGCAAATATCTTGACGCATCTGCAATTTGCGCTAAATTGGGTATCACCAGGCCCACTTTTTCAAGTTATATCAATGCCTTGGAGTCTATATATCTTTTCCAAAAGCTTCCTGCCTGGGGAAAAACTGACTACGATAAGGTCGGTCGGCGCCACAAATACTTTGCTACCGATACTGGGCTGATGGCTTCGTTGTTGAGCTGGCGGCTTGACGATGTTTTGCTGAACCCTGACCGATGTGGGAAAATCATTGAGACGCTTGTTTTCAATGAGCTTTTTTCACAAACCAGCTTGGACTACGAGTATTTGCTTTACCACTATCGGGATCGGGTTAAAAGGGAAATTGATTTTATCCTGGAAAATCGGGAGGGCGCAATTTTGGGGTTGGAGGTCAAAGCAGGTTCGATGGTCAGGCAAAGTGACTGCCGCCACCTTAACTGGTTCCGGGATAACCTTGCCAAGGGACGGGCTTTTAGAGGCATAATTTTATATACCGGAGAGAACACCCTTCCACTTGGGCAGGACATTTACGCCGTGCCAGTTGCCGCGCTTTGGGGCTAGAGAGCCAAAATTCCGTCGCGTCATTAATATGGCTCATTCCGCTTCCTGTTTGTCGATCTTTATTGGTTTATCAGGGCACGATAACCGTTGCTAAGTCGCACTCTTATGGGCGCGAATTATTTTTGGCGTGATCGCGCAGTGCGTGGTCTTTTGTAAAAATCATGTTAAAATGTTCGGGCGGAGCAGAGGGTATTAAACGACAGGAGGGATTTTTTTGAATCAAGTACAAAACGGCATCGCAAGACTGTTACATGCCGGAATGGCGTTCGCAGCAGATGGGGCCGGAGGCGCTGCGGCTGCGACCCCGCAAAATTCCATAACCAGTTTTTTGGTAATGGTGGTGCCGTTCGCGCTGATTTTTTATTTCCTGATGTATCGCCCACAGAAGAAAAAGCAACAGCAGCACGAGAAGATGATAGCCTCCATAGGGCGGGGGGACACCGTCATTACGGCGGGCGGCTTTTTCGGAAAGGTCAGCGAGGTCTTGGAAGACTCCTATATAATCGAGCTCGGAGACGGAGTCAAGGCCAGGATATTGAAGGGTTCCGTTTCGTCCAAGCGCGAGGGCGGCGAGGACAAAAGCAGGCCGCGCAAACTTAAAAAGAGGAAGCGCGAGCGGCCGAAAACCGCCACCGAGGAAATCGCGTCCCAAGCGCCGGCGCCGTCACCCGAGCCCGCGCCGACATCCCCGTCCTCGAAGGCGCTCGAAGAAGGCGTTTCCATCGAGGAGCACGCCGCTCTCTTCGAGGGGATAGTTGAGAGGCAGACGGACGAGCCCGACGCCCTCCAGAAGCCCAAAGACGATTGAGCGCCGGGAGGTATTTATGATTCATGTTAAAAAAGGATAAGATAAGGCTTGCCATCATAGCGGCGATCATAATAGCCGCAGCGTTGACGGTATTTCCCATTCAGGGGCGCGTAAAATTGGGCTTGGACCTGCGGGGCGGCGCCCATATCGTGTTGCAGGCAAAAGGGAGCCCGGAAAATCCGCTGGGCGAGGACAGCCTGGACCGCCTGGTCACTGTTTTGAGGAACCGGGTCGATCAGTATGGCATCGTGGAGCCTCAAATACAGCGCGAGGGCGCCGACCGAATCGCGATAGACCTGCCTGGAGTGGACGACCCGGAATCCGCCCTTGAGCTGATCGGGCGCACGGCTGTCCTGCAGTTCCGGCAGGTGGTCGGTACGAGCATAGCTCCTCCTCCGAAGGTCGAGCGCAAAAACTATTCCTCGGACGAGGCTTACAACAGGGCGCAGGAGAACTGGAACGGCCTGAACGCGCAGTTCGAGCGCGATGTCGCTTCCTTCCAGGAGAAGGCCAAAGAGGATCCTTCGGTTTTCGTGGGGCGCGACGAGGACGGGCGGGTGTACACGTTAGGCGAGGTTTACGTCATGGGGGGGGATCTCTCGGACGCGCGGATGACGCGCGACGAGTTGGGCAAGCCCGCAGTTTCGATCAGCTTCAACCGCGATGGCGCGGCGGCCTTTGAAAAGGCAACCGAAGCGAACATAGGCAGTCAGATAGCCATAGTTCTGGACGATTCGATAATATCCGCGCCGACGGTGCGATCCAAGATCAGCGGGGAAGGCAGGATCACCGGCAACTTCACCGAGCAGGAGGCGGCGCTTCTTGCGACGATGCTGCGCGCCGGGGCGCTGCCGGTGGAGGTCGAGGTGATAGAAAACCGTTCCGTCGGGCCGACGCTGGGCGAGGACTCCATCCATTCCGGGCTCAGGTCCGGCCTCATCGGTGCCTCTCTGGTCGCGGTTTTCATGCTTATCTACTACGGGATGCTGGGGATCGCGGCGGACATGGCCCTCGCGACGGCGATGCTGGTGCTGATGGCTGTCGTCGTCCTGCTGCGGACCACGTTGACCCTGCCCGGCATCGGCGGCATCATACTCACCATAGGAATGGCGGTGGACGGCAACATATTGATATACGAACGGATGAAGGAGGAATATCGCTCCGGCAAGACCATCCTTGCCGCGCTGGACGCCGGATTCCGCAAGGCACTAGTCGTCATCCTCGATTCAAACGTGACTACCCTCATCGCGGCCGGAGTGCTCTTCTATTTCGGTTCCGGCCCGATACGCGGTTTTGCCGTTACGCTGAGCCTCGGCGTGGTGACCGCCATGTTCGGCAATATCGTCGTGACGCGCGCGTTGCTTCAAATAATGCTGCGGCATCGCAAGGCCGCGCTGTTCGATATTTTCGGCTCGCTCAAGTTCAGCCTCCCCTTCATGAAATATCGGAGGGCGGCCCTCTTCCTGAGCCTGTTCATGGTGTTCGCGAGCTTGTTTTTCCTCGCCACGAAGGGCGTGAACTACAGCGTTGACTTCTCGGGAGGCGTTGCCATGCAGCTCGAGTTCGCAAACCCAGTTGACGTCGGGGAGATACGTGACGCGATCTCCGGCTCGGGGCAGGGGCAGGCGACCATTCAGGCGTACGACGAGCGGAATGTGCTGGTCAGATACCAGGAGTCGGGCGAAACCGCCCGCAGCGCCATACTCAAATCCTTGGAGGACAAGTTTGGCGCGGTCACACTTCAGAAGATCGATGAAGTCGGCCCGGTTGTTGGGTTGGAGTTGCGGAGGCAGGCCGCCGTTGCCATTTCTCTGTCGATAGCAGCGATACTCGCCTACATGGCGTTCCGTTTTCGTTTCCGCTTCGGAGTGGCTGCAGTTCTGGCGCTCGTGCACGACTCGATAATAATGCTCGGGGTCTACAGCTTCACGGGGCGCGAGATTTCGACATCGTTCATTGCGGCGATACTGACCGTCATAGGCTACTCGCTCAACGACTCCATAGTGGTGCTCGACAGAGTTCGCGAGGACTGGAGTCAGGTTCGCCGGATCGGCGTCACGGAACTCGTCAGCAACTCGATCAACAAGACGCTGTCGCGCACGATCAACACATCGCTGACCACCCTGTTGCCCGTGCTAGCGATGTTTTTCCTGGGCGGGGAGGTAATCTCCAACCTGGCGTTCGCCTTTCTGGTCGGGATAGCCGTTGGCACTTACAGCTCGATATACACGGCGAGCGCGTTGATTGCCGAGTGGTATCTCCGCAAGCCCGAGAAGAGGTAAGGGCGCGCATCCCATGCCGGGTTTCGCAACTAGCGCGATACACGAGGGAAACGCCATAGACAGGGAAACCGGCGCCATTCGAAGGCCGATTACCATGGCCAACAGCTACGCGCTTCCGTACGACCCTTCCGACATCAATTGGAGCAGCGCCGAAGGGAGCATATATACCCGCAACGGTGGGGCGAATCAGCGCTATTTGCAGGAGAAACTCTGCGCGATCGAGGGCGCGGAGGATTGCGTGGTGCTTGCAAGCGGCGTGGCGGCGCTGGGGGGCGTGTTCTTCGCGTTCCTTGGCCACGGGGATCACGCCGTAGTCTCAGACAGCACGTACATCGCGGCTTATCGCTTGCTCCACGAGCTACTGCCCCAGAAATACGGCGTCATGACGACCTTGGTCGACAGCACGAATCCGGGCGAGGTCAGTGCCGCAGTCAGGCCGAACACGAAGCTGATCCACATCGAGACCCCGGCGAACCCCACTCTGAAGGTCAGCGACATCAGTGCCATAGCCGAAATAGCGCATGGCTCCGGCGCTCTATTGTCGGTGGACAACACCTTCGCCTCGCCTTACAACCAGTTGCCGACGTCGCTTGGCGCGGACCTCTGCGTGGAGAGCCTGACCAAGTACATCAACGGCCACGGGGACGCGATGGGCGGCGCGGTGCTGGGGCGCAAGGACCTCATAGACAAAATCCGCGCCGAAGCGATGGTGAACCTCGGAGGCGCGATCAGCCCGTTCAACGCCTGGCTCATCATGCGCGGCGCCGTCACGCTTCCGCTCCGGATGCGCCAGCACAACGAGAGCGCGCTGGAAATCGCCAAGTTTCTGAACTCTCACGAGGCAGTGAGGTTTGTAGCGTACCCAGGCCTCGAAAGCGACAGAGGTCACGCGGTCGCCAAAAAACAGATGACGCGCGGGTTCGGCGGCGTCATGGCGTTTGGGCTTGATGCCGGCCACGACGCGCACAATAGTTTCGTCAGCCGGCTAGAGGTCATAACCTCCGCCGTCTCGCTGGGGCACGACGAAAGCCTGATAGTTTTCCTTGGCGAGAACGACGAAAGGCAGCACCTGTATCCCGAAGAGTTCAGGCGCGGTTTTTTCCGCCTCAGCGTCGGGCTGGAGGACACCGAAGACATAATCGAGGACATCCGAAGAGCTCTGGCGTGAAAGTTCGGATTTGCTTTTGCGGCAGATTCGCAAGATCGCACAAGAGGCGCGGACCTTCTAACGAAGGGTCCGCGCCTCCACGTTGTCGAGCCCTCTTTTAGAACGCTTCTTCGTAAAGCGCCAGCAAGTCCGCCTCGGTCACGTCTCTGGGGTTGCCAGGCGTGCAGACGTCGGCTATTGCCGCCGCAGCAAGAGCCGGAAGGTCTTCTTTTTTCACTCCGAGCTCGCGCAGCTTTTCGGGGACGCCGACATCTATCGAAAGCTGGCGCACTGCCGCGACGGTGGCTTTCTGCGCTTCTTCGAGGGACATGCTGTCTATGCCCGGAACTTTCATCGCGCGTCCGATGTCGCGGAACTTTTCGCCGCACGCCGGGGCGTTGAATGCCATCACATACGGGAGCAATAGGGCGTTTGCCACCCCATGCGGTATATCGTAGAAGCCACCCAGCGGGTGTCCCATTCCGTGAACCGCCCCGAGCCCGACGTTCGAGTAGCCCATGCCCGCGATGTACTGCCCGAGGGCCATCTGCTCGGCCGCTTTGCCGTCGTTTTCCAGCACGGACGCGCGCAGATTTGCGGCGATGAGCTGTATCGACTTCAGTTCAACCATGTCGGAAAGCTCCCAGGCGCCTTTCGTTATATAGCCTTCAATCGCGTGGGTGAGCGCGTCCATCCCGGTCGCGGCCTTCAAGCCCTTCGGCATGCTCTCCATCATCTGAGAGTCCACTATTGCCAGAATCGGGATATCATGGGGATCGACGCAGACGAACTTGCGGCGTTTCGCCACGTCGGTGATGACGTAGTTGATCGTGACCTCGGCCGCCGTGCCCGCTGTTGTCGGGATCGCGATGAGGGGAACCCCTCTTTTCTCCGTCGGGGCGACGCCTTCCAGTGAGAAAACGTCCGCGTACTTGCCGTTGTTGGTGATTATGCTTATCGCTTTGCCTGTGTCGATCGACGAGCCGCCGCCAACCGCCACGATGACGTCCGCGCCGGCGTTCTTGAAGGCCTTGACGCCTGCCTGTACGTTTTCGACAGTGGGGTTTTGCTTTACATCGTCGAAAATTTCATAAGCGATGCTTGCGCCCTTCAATACTGCCTCGACTTTCGTGGCAACTTTGAATTTGATGAGATCTCTGTCGGTTACCAAAAGAACCTTTTTAAAACCCCTGCCCTTGATTTCGTCCGCAAGAACCGAAATCGCTCCAGCGCCAAAGTACGACATCTCATTCAGAACAATGCGATTTGCCACCCGTTATCCCCCCGTATTCAATTTTTTAAATCACGAATCTGGT
>JAISQC010000208.1 GCA_031274465.1 Synergistaceae bacterium
CCAGGAGGAGATCATATCCCGCACGGCGCAGGAAGCAATTTAAATTTTTGATTTTTGAAGCGTAGGGCGCCATAGGGCTCCCTACGCTCTTTTTGCACGACTCTCCGCCGGCCGTCACAAGCCGCCGCCCGTTGAGCAGATAGCGCGGGGAACGGGTCCTTGCGAGATGTGCTATATCCTGACTTTGACACTTAGCTTGAGTAAAAAGATGTGGGGAGCGTTGAAAACTCCGGGTTTTCAGTCAGCCGGACGGGAAATTATCCTGTTATGCTATGCGGATATTTTTCAGGAATTTGTTTAACGCATCCTGCCTGGGATAAATAAAAGGTATGCGAGTATTGATTACTCTTCGGACAACCTTTTGTTGATGTCTGAAGCACTGTACAGAACCCTCACTATACAGACTGTTTTGGCTTTAATAACAAAGAAAACGGAATAATTGTCAACAATCAATGATCTTAATTCTTGGGAATGTTCCGGCGCGGAATCCATTATTTTAATTCGTTCCGGCATTTCTTCCAAAGACAAAATAGCTTCGGCGATTCTATCGTATTGTTTGGCAGCTGTAATGGGTGCATGGAATGTTTCAGCGATGTAGTCGTAAATGGCTTCCATGTCCCCGTTTGCTTTGTCATAAATTAGAATTTCATAATGCCCCATCGGAATGACTATCCTTGAACCGCTTGAAACTTTCTCTTGCAGAGCGAACTTTCCCTCGCTCAACATCTGACAAGCCTTCAGCTAATTTATCCCTAATCTGCGACACGCTCATCATGTCAGCATTGACGCTTTCAGGCGCTTTCGGCAAAGTGATCGCAAAAGGAATACCGCCGGTCAGCGTTACCTGTTTTAAGAACATATCAATCGCAGTTGCCATTGGCACCCCCAACCGGGACAGCACTGTTTCGGCAGATTTTTTAACATCCGGGTTAATCCTGATATTAAGGGTAGCGTTCTTTTCCATTATATCAACTCCTTCACTTGTATTGTAACGCATTTTGCGTTACAATGCAAGCATTGTTTTAGCGGCAGAAGTCTCTCGAAGCCCCAAGCTGTACCTTTTTGTGAATTTGATGAAAAAGTCCTTGACATCTCGTTTCAGGGAAAACCGCTTAAGGTAACACCTATGGGGCAAGCCCCGGGGAGCTTTTTCAATCCGCGCCTTGCCCGCAAACTATGATCACCCTGCACTCGCTGACGAAATCGTATGGGGCGTCGCGGACCATCGACGCCGCAATGCTCGGGATGACGATGCCGCTGCCATGCGACAGGCGCGTCGCCCTGGTCACGACCGGATTGTCCCCCACGCGCGCGTCCTCCATTGCCAGCCCCAAGTCCTCGCTATAGCCGGCAAGCCCATCCCGGGCGGCGAAGGCCGGGTCTGCCGTTCCCAAGCCGTATATCTCCCGTCCGGCCTCGTCGAGCACCTGAAAGACTAGGGACGGGGTTACCGGCAGGTGCCGCGCGTCGATGACCAGCCCAGTAAAACCGCCGCCCGCAGCGGCGGGCTTCCCAGCGGACTTTGGACGCTCCGTTCCCGGGCCATCCGGCGATATGGCCGCCATGAGCTGCGGCAGGCCGACGCGCCCGGTTACGGTATAAGATTCACCGTCCCAAGCCCCGTCTGATACCTCCACGTTTCGAATGATGCCGTTCACTTCGGACGCAACCCGGCCCTTCGCCTTGAAGCCGCTCAAAGTCGTTCGCGAGTCCACCTGAACCGCGTACAGGAGTTCCGCCAGATTGCGCTGCAGGTCCGTTATTGCCCCACGGCGGGCAAGCGAGGCGGCACTCTCGCCCTGAACGCCTTTGGGCGCATATGAGGTTCCGGTCGCCTCAACGACGTTCCGCGCCCAGTCGATCACGCCCTGTTCTGTGCGAACTACTACGGAACCGCGTTTTTCACCTGGCGAAGCCAAATTTTCCTCTGCGGCGGCGGCCCAGTATTCCGCCAACTCATCGGCGCTCGAGCGTTCCGCGCCCTGGACATCCGTCCCTGAATCGGCGGAGGCGTCATGTCCGCCTGGGAGCGGCAGATCGCCCGCGAGGACGCCAGCGTCCACGGACAGGGCTTCGCTTGGGCGCGGCTCTTCCACACGCGCGGCGCGGGGGGACGCAAGACGCCATCCGGCAAACGCGGACGCGGCGGCAATCGCCGCCACGGCGGCGGCGATCAGGTATCCGAAGCGCGGACGCCGGGCAGGTTGGGCTGGTTTTGCGCCACCAGCGGCCGGAGCGCTTGCTTCAAATTGCTTTGGCACGTTGTTATAGGCAATGGCTTCGCAAATCTGCGCGGCTATGCCGTCGGAGGAGGACGCGTCCATAATGCCCTGCGTCGAGTTGAGGCCGAGCGCAAGCCCCGGGGGAAGGATTTCCTGCCCGTCCAGATAGACCGGGACGATCCTCGTCCTGTTATTCAGCGCAAATTCGATTTCAGATCGGACGTACGAAGATGACACGGAGTTTTTCGATATGAAGACTATGAATATTTTGCAGCGCATTATCGCAAGCGCTATCTCATCGCTCCAGGTGGAGCTTATGTTTATGCCTTTGTCGTACCATATCGCATAGCCGCCCGCGCTGACTTTCTCGATGACCGGGAATACCGCGCCCGAATCTTCGTGGTCGTAACTCACGAACGCGAACGACTCGTCATCCAGCTTGCAGGGGATCACATTGCACGTCTTCTTACGCTGCGGCATATTCGACCTCCGATCATGCCCGTTTGCCGTTCAGCGGTATTATACCCCTTAAAATGGGGTGAGTGTTGACATATCGCGCGGAAGATGATATAAGTCGGCTATCATGAAAAAGATGCGCGTAGCTAAGGAAATGCTGAATAACTGTAGCGGAATAGGTTGCTCTTCTCGGGGATGCTCCGTCTCGACGACAGGAGCTTTTTCTGGTTTTGGGAGGTTGCCCGCCTCGGAGGATTGACTTTCAAGGTTCCAATCGAAAAGCGATTATCTAAGACAAGAGACGGGGAGCCGGGGATAAAACGGCTCCTTCTTTTTGTCGAAGAATTTGCGCGGTTTTTTTATTCCATAACCTTAAATAAGGGGGTATTCGCCAAATGAACAGATATCTGATGACTCCAGGGCCGGTCCCGGTATCGGCCGAAGTATCGCTTGCCTCTGCCCGCCCGCTCATAGGGCACAGAGGGCATGACTTCTCCGAGCTGTTCTCGCGCATCGAGGCAAAGATGTCCCGCCTCCTCAAAAGCGGGGGCAAGACGGTGATCTTTCCGGCGTCGGGCACCGGCTCGCTCGAGAGCCTGGCGGTGAATTTCACCGGCCCGGACACGAAGGTCATATCGGTCTCGTGCGGCGTGTTCGGCGACAGGTTCCGCGAGATCACCGCTTTTACCGGCGCGCACATGGCAAACGTGGACGTCGAGCCGGGAGAAGGGGTGACGCCCGAAACAGTGGCCGAGGCGGTTTTGAAAAACCCGGACGCGTCCGTGCTGCTTCTGACTCAGAACGAGACGTCTACCGGCGTGTTCAACCGCATCGACGAAATCATCTCCGCCCTGCCGCGAAACAACAGGCCGCTGATCCTGGTAGACGGGGTCAGCTCGGTCGGGGCGATGCCCTGCTATCCGGAAGAATGGGGGATCGACGGGCTCGCCACGGCTTCACAGAAGGGGCTTCTGACCCCTCCGGGGCTCGCACTGGTGTGGCTGTCCGAGCGCGCGTGGGACGCCGCGTCGAAGAGGCGGTGCAACAATTACTATTTCGACCTGACGCGGCAGAAAAAGGACCTGTACAAGGAAGCCCCGGAAAACCCCTATACCCCGCCCGTGTCGCTTTATTTCGCGCTCGACGCGGCGCTCGACGAAATTTCGGCGGAAGGCTGGTTCGAACAGCATATCCGCGCCGCCAGGTCCCTTGCCGCCGGAATAGAGTCGTTGGGCTTCGAGCTGCTCGTGCGCGACGAAAAATTCCGCTCGCCCGGAGTCACCGCGTTCTCCCATCCGTCCGGGGAGACATCGGCCATAGCGAAAAGGCTGAAGGCCATCGGCGTCGAGCCGGCGGGCGGCCAAGGGAAACTAAAGGGCAAACTGATCCGGATGTCGCACTACCACGACGTGAGGTGGCCCGAGATATCGCTCGCGCTGGGCAGCCTGTACGCGGCGCTCGGAGACGCAAGAGGCGATGCCGGGGACTTTATGAGGCGCGCTTTCGAGACATGGGAGGCTTGAACGAGATGGGAGACAAAAAATTTCGGATACTGGTCCCCGAATCGCTTGGAGAAGAGGGCCTTCAGATATTGAAGGAAGCTCACGACGTGGACGCCGACATAAAGACCGGCCTGGCCAAGCAGGACCTTCTGAAAATCATCGGGCACTACGACGCGATCATCACGAGGAGCGGGACATCGATGGACAAAGCCGCGATCGACGCCGCGAAAAAGCTCAAAGTCATAGCCAGGGCGGGGGTCGGGGTGGACAACGTCGATATACACGAGGCGAGCAGGCGCGGCATAGTGGTCATCAACGCCCCGACCGGGAACACGCTTGCAGCGGCGGAGCAGACGATGGCCCTGATGCTGGCGATGGTGAGGCACATTCCCCAGGCTTACGTCTCGCTGATGCACGGCGAATGGAACAGAAGCCGCTTCACGGGGCGCCAGCTCCACGGCAAGAAGATCCTGATAATAGGGCTCGGCAGGATAGGCACTCAGGTCGGGATCAGATGCCGCGCGTTCGGCATGGAGGTGCTGGGATACGACCCTTACGTGCCCGACAAAAAGGTATCGGAGCTGGGCTTCCAGAAAATGACGGACCTGGCCGGGGCGCTGTCGCTCGCAGACATAGTTTCGATCCACGTGCCCATAACGAACGAGACGCATTGCGTCATCAACGAGAAGATGCTTCGCGCCATGAAGCCGGGCTCGTACCTCATAAATTGCGCGCGGGGCGGCATAGTCGATGAGGCCGCGTGCGCTCAGGCGATTCGCGAGGGAAGGCTCGCGGGCGCGGCTTTCGACGTATTCACGCAGGAACCGCCGACCGCCGACAACCCGCTTCTCGCCGACGACGTGTCCGACAGGATAGTCGTGGCCCCCCACCTCGGCGCGACCACCACCGAGGCCCAGACTGAGGTGGCCCGCATCGCAGTAACGAACGCCCTTCGCGCGCTGCGGGGCGAGCAATACGACTATGCGGTCAACCTGCCTTTCATGGAACAGAACCTGAACGACACGCAAAAAGGCTTCGTCCGCCTCGCGAGAAAGATGGGCATACTCGCGGCCAAATTGCTGGAAAACGAAGGAAGCCCGGCGCACAAATGCAAGGTCATGCTGCGCGGCTGCGAGCTCGACGACGAAGACGCCCCGCGCAACAGGAACCGCCCGTACACGATAGCGGTGATAAAAGGCTTCCTCGAGGTGACGCACGGCCCCGACACGAACTACATGGTAGCCCCAATCCTTGCCGCCGAGCGGGGCATCTCCATAGAGGAGAGCTTCGGCGAGTCGCGCTCCTACCACAACCTGATAGAGGTGTCGATAGAGGCCCAAAACGCGACGATTTCGCTGACAGGCACCATAACCGAAGAGGGCCGCCAGCGCATAGTGAAAGTCAACGACTATTGGATAGATTTCAACCCGAACGGGCAGCTCCTGATCTTCCAGAACCACGACCGCCCGGGCGTCATAGGAAAGATAGGAAAGCTGCTCGGGGACTCGTCGGTCAACATCGCCAACTTCTCGCTTGGCCGCAAGGAGGCAAGCGGCCTTGCCCTGGCCGTAATGGAAGTGGACGGCGTCATATCGGGCGACCTGCTGTCCGACATCGAGCGGGACGGCGACATGATATGGGTCACGACAGCCAAGCTGAACGGGGAACCGCAGAAATGAGGCTGTTCATAGTAAGGCACGGCGAAACGTCGTGGAACGCGGAGGGGCGCTTTCAGGGGCAGCAAGACACGGAGCTGAACGAACGCGGCATGCGTCAGTCGGAGGCTGCGGCCAGGTATCTCGCTGGACATAAGTTCGACGCGGTGGCGAGCAGCCCCCTGAAACGCGCCCTCTCCTTGGCGGAGATGATCGCTAGCGCCTGCGGGGTCGGCGCCGTCGAGATAGCGCCTGGCTTGACGGAGATAAACCACGGGGACTGGGAGGGCATGCTGTCGTCCGAGGCGAGCGCAAGATGGCCCCGAATCATGGATATGTGGCGCTCCGAGCCCCACACGGTGGTAATGCCGGGCGAGGGCGGCGAATCGCTGCGCTCCGTGCAGCTCCGGGCTGTGCCTGCCATAACCGCCCTTGCGTCGAAATATTCGGGCGACGTGTGCGTCGCCGCCCACGACGCGGTGATAAAGGTCCTTTTCTGCCACTTCCTGAACGCCCCGCTGTCGAGCTTCTGGAGCTTCCAGATAGCCAACTGCGGGCTTTCAATAGTGAAGCTGGCGCAGGGCAAAAGACCCGAGATGAGCCTGATGGGCGACGCGCACTTCCTAGACGGGAGCGGCAAAAATTTCGACCTGCCCGAACAGAAGGGGCTGTAGG
>JAISQC010000262.1 GCA_031274465.1 Synergistaceae bacterium
ACGTATTCGCGGTAATCCTGCGAAAAATCGTCGTCCACGATGAAAAAATCTATGGCTTCGAGCGGCACCATGCTGAAGAACGCGGTCTTGTTGATCTTGCTCGAATCGGTCACCACGTAATTTTTGCTGGATACGGACACCATGGCGGCGTTCAGCTCGACCTCCTCCAGCACCGGGTGCATTATGCCGCGCTTTTTGCAGAGCGCCGATATCCCGAAAAAGCACTTGTCTATCATGAAGGATTTTATGAAGCCCAGCGAGCCCGGGCCTATCACCATGCCCGAGCTGTTGCGCACCCGGCCGCCGGGGATATATACTTCCGCCTTTGGAAGCAGAAGAGCTTTGGCCGCGACGTTCACGTTGAGCGTTATGATGCTGACCGATTTGTCGCCTATGTAGTCCAGTATGTACTCGACCGTGCTGCCCGAATTGAGGCCGATCATGTCCCCGTCCTCGATAAGCGCGGCGGCCTTGCGGGCGATCAATTGCTTCGCCTCGTAGTTCTCGCTGCGTTTTTTGGGCATCTCCAGCTCTTTTACGCCCTGGGTTCCGTTCGAGTCCTTTATGTGGGCTCCGCCGTAGACGATCTCGATGTCCCAGCTTTTTGCCAGCTCCTTCAGGTCGCGGCGTATCGTCTCGTCCCTCACGCCGTACTTTCTGGAAAGCTCGCCGACCACGACGGAACCCTTGCTGAAAAGTGCGTTCAGTATCTCCTTGCGCCGTTCCACATTTAGCAAAATACGCCCTCCCGCCCCGCTTGGCGCGGTTATTTGAGGACGTTCCAGAAATATTCCGTCCTCCCGCGCGCGAAGCCCGATGTCTTTAACGTATTATACGCGAACGGCTCGCATACTATCAATTGCGAGAACGACGAGCGCTTTATCTCGTCTAAGGCGGCGTCGCGGATTTTTTCGAGCATCCCCCCCCCGCCACGGCTGTAGATGTATTCCGGCCCGATCGGGGCCCCCCATATATTGATCCCGTTGACCCTTTTGTCGGCGTCGTATAGGGGCGTGAATTCCGGAGAGCTTCGAACAGATGCCTCGCGCGTGTTTTTCGACAATTCGGCCAGCCTGCCGGACGCGCCGAGAAAACGGGTGTAAAAACTGCCGCCGTACAAAAACGCGCCCTCCGAATCGATGGCGTCCGCGATGTCGAGCACGTCCGCGACTTCGAAGCCGCGCGATATGCCAAGCTCGCAAGCCAGCTTCGTCAGCGCGTAAGTTGCCTGCCCGGACGCCGTGACGACTTTTTTAGCGCCAGAGCGGTTGAGTTCGTCGATGAGGGCCGACAGGCGCGCAAATCCTTCGTCTACAAATCCGTGCGCGAGAAGCGCGAAGCCCGTGGCGCCGAAGTTAATTCCGCGCACCTTGACGCAGTGTCGCCCGAGGAAACCGCCCAAGCCCGCTGGCGCTCCGTCCGTGTACTCGAAGCTCGCGTCATCGACGAACAGCAGGCAGTCCCCGTCTGGGTCGATGCCTATCGAGCGCTCCCAAAGCTCTTTTCTCCCGGGGCTTTCGGCGAGCGCCAGCGACTCCTTTGAAGCGCCGCACGGGAAGCCTTTTTTAGCGAACAGCTCCCGCCCCAGTATCGCGCAGTGGAGAAAATCGCTCGCCTCCTCGCCGAAGTTCTGCCACCGCTCCCCCTGCCCGGAGAGGATGGACGCGTGTGCTATCTGCGCTCCCCGGCGCGTTGCCTCCAGCTCGCCGAGCCAGACCGCGCGGATTACTTGAGCCGTGCGCGACGGATAGAGGCTCATGTCGCGCGTCGCCAGGTACTCGGGGTTGTAGCTCGCCCCCTGATCCATGTGGATCGCGCACCTAGTCAGCTTCTCCATGTATTTGACATTTTCGAACGAATAGCATTTCCTGCCCGACGCCATCATAGCCCGAGTACCCCTTTGTTGAGTATGCCGTTTGGGTCGAGGGCGTTTTTGATTTTTTTCATGACCTCGACGCCGCTCTCTCCGTGCTCCAGCTTCATGAACTCCGCCTTTGCCGTGCCGACTCCGTGGTGGTGCGAAACATTGCCCCCGTGCCTGACGCTCGTCTCGCAGGCGATTTTCAGGCAATCGAGATACCTGTTTTCCCCCGCCTTGTCGTCCCCGCCAGTTTTCGAGTGGAATATTACGTACACGCTTGCCCCGCTGTGGTATACGTGCGAAAAGTGGCAGTCCACGACCTCGCAGAGGGGTTCGAGGGCGCGCCTCATCTCGCGCCATACCGTCGTTATGCGGTCCCACGGCGCCGCTACCTCTATGGCGTCGGACGTTCCCCCCCTTATGGCGTCGTAGTCGAGCATCTTCTTCGTCGAAAACCGAGTCGCGAACCAATCCTTCGCCGCGTCTTCGCTCTTTTCCCGGCCGAGATGGGCCGCGCATATCTCGCTGCCGATCCTAGATTCCAGCTCGTTTGCCTCCTCGTATCCCTCGAAGAGCAGTATCAGGAGCGCAAAACCCGTCTCGAATCTGTACTGGGCTATCTTGTGGCTGGCCTCGACCTCGTCGTACAGCCTGACCACGGCGGGGCGCAGCCCCTTGTGGATGATCGCCCGCAGCGCGCCGATCCCGTCCTCCGTCGTGGGGAACGTGTAAGTCTTGAAAATCCTGCTCTCCGCTATAGGATGTATCCTCATCTCGACCGACGTTATTATTCCGTAAGCGCCCTCGCTGCCGAGGAAGAGTTGCACCAGCTCCGGCCCGGTGGAGCGCTTTGGCGCCTCGTGCGTCTTCAGTATCTCGCCGGTCGGCAGCACGACGTCGAGCGCGGTCACCATGTCGTCCATCTTGCCGTACTTCGTGGAGAACGTTCCAATCGCCCTGGTCGCGGCCATGCCGCCGAGGCACGCGCTCTGAAACGACTGCGGGTAGTGCCCGGACGTATATCCGCGGCGGTTCAGCAAATTTTCGAATTCCGCCCCTGATAGCCCCGCGCCGCCGCGCGCCGTCAAATTCGCCGCGTTTACGGAGAAGCCGGTCAGCCTCTTTGTGTCCACTATCACCTGTCCGTTTTGGGGAATTGTCCCGCCGACTATCCCGCTGCCCCCGCCATACGGTATGATCCCGACGCCGTGGGCGTTGGCAAGCCGCATGATCTCGGATATTTCGCCCGCGCAGGACGGCTTGAGCACGCCGCCCGCCAGGTGCGGGTATTTCCCCTGCAACATCCACTTGTACTCGCGGGGGTAGCATCCGTGCGAATATATCAGCCGATCCTCCTCGTCGGTGAGTATCTCCGTCTGAGGGCAGTTTTCGCGCACACGCCCGAAAAAATTTTCAATATCGCTCATCGTCAATCTCCTTAGAAAAATTATGCAAAAAAACGCGTTTTCGTTTGTTGCGGCAAATCCGCTTACAGACTTCTCGCCGCGATGACGTCGATGCCGGTGCCCAGTATGTCTTGCGCTATCACGTCGCCCATTTTTATCGGGGATTTCACCGTGAGCTTGTAAAGCAGGTCGAGGCAGTC
>JAISQC010000140.1 GCA_031274465.1 Synergistaceae bacterium
TGGCAGGAGCGGGACTACCGGGCGGAAAACGGAATGCGGCTCAAAGCGACGATGCTGTTCGGCTCGGGGCCCAAATTTTTCAACCAGCCGGCCGAAGGGGTTTCTTCTGACGGGCGGGCAAATGGGTCGGGCGCCGATTACGAGGTCATAAGGATCGCCGGATACAAATCGACCGTTGAAAAAGATCCTGTTCTGGGATATTCGATCGCGATAAACGCCTTCGAGCGCAAATTCTCGCTTACTATAGAGTGCGGGGCCTTTGTGGATCGCGGCGAGGCCATTGAAAACGCCGCGACGATTCTCGCAGGAATAAAATGAAGGCATAAAATAAGGAGCCCTCTCAGGCTCCGCAAAATATTCCGCAGATCAAGAGCCCGGTTTTTTCACTCGGGCTCGAACATGTCCTTTGCGACCCCGCAGATGGGACATACCCAGTCGTCCGGCACACTCTCAAACGCCGTGCCCGACGCCACTCCCGAATCGGGATCGCCCGCAGCAGGATCATAGACATAGCCGCACACTGAACAGACGTATTTTTGCATTACCAACCCTCCTTAATGGTTTGGAAACCTCAGCCGACCCACATAGCCCGTAAAGGCGCAGATCATGTTTGGCCGACGGTTTCCAGGCGCGCTTGTCGCGATACGACAGGACGCATTATATTCCCTTATCATCCCGATAGTAAGAGCCTCGCGGTCGTTCGGGACTTTAAGACTATTTTTTTAGGGAAGCACTGATTAATTAATTTTGGCTGCGACCTCGCATCTTTGCCCGCCCTCTTCGCGGTTGTCGCGAAATGGCTCCTCAACGTAGCTCGGAATCGCCTGCGGGCCATTTCGCGCCAATCGCTTCGAGCGCGGACAAATCTGTTTCGGTCTCGCTCAAAATGAATAAACCAGCGCTTCCTTAGCGAAAAAAGTCACGGCCTTTGATGAGATAATCCATCCCGGACCAGACGGTCAATATCATCGCCACCCACATCACCGGCATGGCGAAAGGTATGTCAAGTATCATCATCACGATCGCTATTATCTGGCTCACCGTCTTCGCCTTGCCGCCCCGCGACGCCTGGATTACCACGCCGTCCACGGCCGCCACCATCCTGACGCCGGAAACGATGAATTCGCGCGAGACGATTACCACGACTATCCACGCGGGAAGCCGCCTCAGCTCCACGAGCGCTATCAGCGCCGCCACGACTAAAATTTTATCCGCAAGCGGGTCGATGAATTTCCCGAGGTTCGTAACGAGGCGATGCTTGCGCGCGAAATAGCCGTCAACGGCGTCGGTGATGCTCGCCACGATGAAGACTATCCCCGCGATTATGTCCCCGATATTGACCACGATATCGTGCCCGGCCGTCCTGACCTCGAACGTCCCCAGCCCCCGGACGGTCAAAAACGCCATCACCAGAGGGGCGAGAAAGACCCTCGATATGCTCAGCATGTTTGGAACATTCCACGTCGACGACATATAACGTCTCCTTCCGTCGGGTTCAACGTTTCTATATCTATTGTATCTTCAAGAGACCCCATCGTATATATTTTTGCCTGGCGATAAGCCAAATTATTCTATCAGCGGCTCCGATATTAAGTGTATACTTATGTAAGTTTCCACGAGGAACAATATGGGAGGCGGGCAAAAAACGGCAAAAAGACTGAGGTGATAATTGGCTGGTATGTTGGACAATGAACAAGTCAGTTCCACTAAGCGTTCAGAGCAATCGAAGTATTTTGACGCGTTATTAATATGAGACTCCAGACCTATTGATTTTATTTATTTTGTCCCTATAATACGACTCAGTAAGTCACAAAGGATTAAGAAAACTAGTTCGAGCGTATTAACGGGGCAGGGAGGAGCAAAACAAAAAATGATATTCAAGTACAAGGCAAGGACTGCCACCGGGCTTATAAACACAGGAACTCGCGAAGCCGCGAACGAGGCGTCCGCGATTTCGTGGATGAGGTCACAGGGCTGGTCTCCGATTTCAGTCGAGGCACAGGGCGGGGCGGGAGCCATCTCAGGACCGAAGGAAGCTAAGGGCTCCCTTTTCTCCGCAGAGTTATTTCCCCAAAAAGTCACCCTAAAAGACAAAAACGTTCTTTTCAAACAGATGGCGACGATGGTAAACGCCGGGATCACGGTGGCGGCCACTATGGATCTTCTCGCCTCCCAGATCGAAAACAAGACGCTCGCCAAAGCCATAAGCGAAATAAGGGACGCGGTCAGCAGCGGCGTCACGACGGCGTCGGCCTTCGCGAGGCACCCGAAGATTTTCAACTCCCTCGAAGTGTCGCTCATCAGGGCCGGCGAGGAAGGCGGCGTGCTCGACACCAGCCTGGCCAGGCTCGCTTCTTTCGTCGAAGCGCAGTACGCGCTTCAGAAGAAGATCAAGGCCGCGCTGACGTACCCTTCAGTGATAGTTGTCTTCACTCTGATCACTCTGGTCGCGTTGTGCCTGTTCATCGTGCCTCTGTTCAAGAAGGCGTTCGCGAATATCGGGATCAAGGAGATGCCGCTTCTGACATCCATAATCTTTGCCGCGTCGGATTTCATGAAAGCCTACTGGTTTTTGATCCCGATACCGTTCATAGCGATTGTCGTGGGTTTGAAGCAGTTCAACAAAACAGAGGAAGGCAAAAAAGTCATGGATCGCGTGAAGATAAAAATGCCGCTCTTCGGGGACATAATCTTCAAGAGCATCATGGCAAGGGCGTTCAGAACATTCGCCACACTGGTGACGGCAGGGGTTTCGATACTCGACGCGATAGAGATGTCGGCTGGGGTCGCCGACAACTATCTGATAGGCGAAGCGTTCAGGACGATGAAGGAACTCGCGCAGAACGGGGTCATGCTCAGCATAACGATAAAGGAACAGAAACTCTTCCCGTCGATGGTCGCGCACATGGTCGCGGTAGGAGAGGAAACGGGCCAGGTGGACGAGGTTTTGTCGAAGGTCGCCGACTGGTACGACATGGAGCTCGACGAGAAGATCAAGGGGCTCACGTCGATCATAGAGCCGGTGATGATAGTTTTCGTCGGACTGGTGGTCGGAATGGTCGTAGCAGCGGTGTTCATACCGATAATCCAGGCGATGCAGCAGTTCATGTAACAGAATTGACCTGAAACGAAAAACAACGCAAAGGAGGCTGGTGCCT
>JAISQC010000179.1 GCA_031274465.1 Synergistaceae bacterium
CCTTTCATAATCACGCTCGGCGGGATGATATCGTTTCAGGGCATTGCGCTTTTGCTGTGCGGTTCCCGCGAGGTTACGCTGAACCGGCAGTTGGACTTTTTCAAAACGAATCTGATCGCGGGAGCGAAGGATCCGATAACCGGCCTGAATCTGAGCTTTCCGCCCTACGTTGTCATTTTCCTCTTTATAGTCGTATTTTTCTGGGCGCTCCTCAAGTACACGAAGTTCGGGCGAAGGGTATACGCGGTCGGCAACAACCCACAGGCGGCGTATCTTTCCGGCATCAACGTGAAAAATGTCAGAATGGCGGTGTTTATGATAAACGGCATGCTGGTGGGGATAGCTGCCGTGCTTTTGCTGTCGCGCATTAACGTAGGCAATATAACCGTGGGGCAGAATCTGGAGATAGACGCCATAGCGATGGTGGTCATTGGGGGGGCGGCCATGAGCGGAGGCAAGGGCAACATGTGGGGCACGCTCGTCGGGGTATTGCTTCTCGGCTCGATAGGAAACGCCATGAATATGCTCACGCTGCCGAGCGAAGTCCAGTTCGTCGCCAAAGGGCTCATAATAATATTCTCCGTGGCCGCCGCCGCGCTGTCGGGGCATGTGAGGCTGAAAGAGAGGATGGGGAAAATTTTCAGACGAGGGGTTAACGCGTGACGCGTCGCGCGTTGATACTAAAAAATCGAGGGGGTTCCGCAATGAAAAAGGTGTTTGTCTTGTTCCTCGCAACGGCAATGTTGATCGCAATGGCGTCAGGGGGATTTGCCGCGGCCGGGTCGACCGCCGGCAAAGTGATAGGCTATTACATGGATGCGGCTGACGACTACTACAAGGCGGGTTTCGAGGTTTTCTCGATAATAGCCGAGAGGGAAGGCTGGAAGGTGATAGACGTCGTGGGCCAGGGGACGGCGCCAGAGCAGATCGCCGCGATCGAGAATTTCATCACGAGCAACGTGGACGCCATAGTGACGGTTCAGAACAGCCCGCACGCGAGCTCCGAATGCCTCTCCAAGGCTTACGAGGCCGGAAAGCCGATGTTCTTCCTCACGCACAACCCGCCCGATGAGCCTGGGCTTGCCGGTTTCGCAGGGTACGACTGGGTAGAGGAAGGGCTCGTCGCCGCGGAGTCCGCGATAAAAAGCGGGGCGAAGCGCATTGTGATGATCGAGGGCAAACTGGGGCAGGGCACCGCTGGCGGCCAGACCGAAGGCTTCGTCAAGGGCTACATGAACGCTGGGCTCGACGTGGGCGACGCAATGACGATCGGCGGCAAGGGAGGCAAGGATCTCCAGATAGTTTTCTGGGCCTCCGGCGGCTGGTTCGCCGACCCTGCGAAAAAAGCGATGCAGGACGCCATAACCGCGCTCGGCCCGGACGGTTTCGACGGGGCCTACGTCCATAACGACGAGATGCTCGACGGCGCGCTCCAGGCGTTCGAGGAAGCCGGCCTCGACCCATCGAAATATTGGCTCGGATCTTCGAACGGCAAGGAGAAATCGTGGGTTTGGGTAAAAGAGGGAAAGGTGACTATGGACATCAACCAGACTCCGTCTCTGGAAGCCGACCTAGCCTCGCAGCAGATAAAAGCCTATTTCGAAGGCAAGCCGTACAAGCGTTGCATATTCTCGGGAACCATTCCGTTTTACAAGGACAGCATAGACGAATCCAAGCTCGTGCCCTACGACGCGAAAGCTTATTTCGAGAAACGCGACAAGGGCGCTTTCGTGTATGACCTGAACGATCCGATGTTCAAGGAGCAGCCCGGGTATAAAAAGTAATACCGGGGCGGGAAACGGGCAGTATTTTTTGCATCAACCGGCGCGTCGGATGGTTTTGGCGCGCCTTTTACGCATAATCATTCCGGAACGGAGGGAATTCGAAATGCCCAAGATAGCGATTATAGGCGCCGGCAGCATAATATTCTGCAAAACGCTCCTGAACGACATGTTTTCGACGCCGGCCCTGGAGGGCTCCACCTTTGCCCTCATGGGGCCGACGATGTGGAAGCTGGAAAAAATGAAGACCTACGCGGATCTGATAATCGACAAAAACCGCCTTGGCGCGAGCGTATACTGCACGACCGACAGGCGGGACGCCTTGAAAGACGCGAAGTATGTCATATTGATGTTTCAGGTTGGCGGCGTGGACGCGTTTCAGATGGATTATGAGATTCCCATGAAATACGGCGTTGACCAGTGCATTGCGGACTCGATGGGCCCAGGCGGGGTGTTCAGGTGCCTGCGCTCGGCGCCGGTGCTTCTGGAAATAGGGCGTGACATCGACGAGCTTTGCCCTGGGGCGACGGTGCTCAACTACGTCAACCCGATGGGGGCGGTATGCACTACGGTCGGGAGGTACAGCGACATGAAGTTCGTGGGGCTCTGCCACGGGGTTCAGACCACGCTCGACCTCATAGCGGGCTATACCGGCTGCCGCAAGAGCGAGATAGATTTTTTGTGCGCCGGGATTAACCACATGGCGTGGTTCCTGAAAATCGAAAAAGACGGAAAGGATCTCTATCCGGCGCTCAAGGAAAACATGGAAAAACCGGAGTATTACAAAAATGAAAAGGTGCGCGGCGAGGTGATGAGGCACTGCGGGTATTTCTGCACCGAGTCGACCGGGCACCTGTCGGAGTACCTGCCGTGGTTCCGCAAGAACAAAAAAGCCCTGGGCCTGTATTGCGACGAACCGGCGTTCGGCGGGGAGACTGGCGCATACTACAAATACTCCCGCATGGTCGCCGAGAAGTTCGCCAAAACCGACGTGCTGTCCATAGAGAGCGGGGAACTGGAGCCGCGCTCTAAAGAATACTGCTCCTATATACTGGAGGCGATCGAAACAGGAGTCCCATTTCGGTTCAACGGCAACGTGAGAAACACGGGGCTGATAACGAACCTTCCGTATGACGCGACGGTGGAGGTGCCGGTGTACGCGGACAAAGAAGGCCTGCATCCTTTCGTTGTGGGAGCTCTCCCTGCGCATCTGGCCGCCATGAACCAGAGCAATCTGACCGTACAGGGGCTCGCTGCGGAAGCGGCCGTGAAAGGAGACCCGGAACTCGCGTTCTGGGCTGTGGCGATGGATCCGCTCACGGGCGCGGTGCTTACATTGCGCGAGATAAGGGAAATGGCGGCAGAGATGTTCGAAGCGGAGTCCGAGTGGCTGCCGCAGTTCAAAGGCAAGCCGTTTCCGAAGCGCGGCGAGATCGAGATACCGGAGGGCATCGTTCCGGCGCCTGTGCCCATTGACCCGGCGCTCGCGATCAACAGCAGATTCGGAAAGCTCGGTGGGTAGTTTTGAAAATAGGAATGAACCTCTTTTTATGGACGGACTTGCCGGAATTCGCGAAACACGGGCCGGTCGTGGACCTGATAAGCGAGATTGGTTTTGACGGGGTAGAGTTTCCGATCGAGGGGATGAGCGCCGATTCGATAAAAAAATTCTCGAGCCAGTGCGACAGGCTTGGACTGGGGCGCACCGCGGTGGCTGTTTTCCAGCCGTCGAAATACGATCCGGCGAGTCCCGACAGGGCGCTGAGGGAGTCTGCGGCAAAGGCTATCGACGAATGGAGCGCGAAAGCGTCCGATATCGGCGCCGATTTGCTGTCTGGGCCGTTTTTTCAGGGTCTCGGCCGTTTTACCGGCGCTCCTGCGACGAAGGACGAGTGGGGATGGGCGCTCGATACGCTGAGAGAAGCCTGCGGGCTTGCGGCCAAACGAAACGTGCGCGTGGCGCTCGAACCGTTGAACCGTTTCGAGATGTATTTCGTGAATACGCTGTCGGACGCTAAACGATTCGTGAAGGAACTGGGATGCCCGAACGTCGGCCTGCTGGGCGACACGATGCACAGCAACATAGAGGAGCTGGATGTCGCGGAGGCGTATTGCGAAGCCATGCCCGAATTGATGCACGTCCACGTCTCCGAGAGCACGAGAGGCACGCCGGGAAGCGGCCACGGCGTGCCGCCCG
>JAISQC010000196.1 GCA_031274465.1 Synergistaceae bacterium
GCGCGTCTGCGTCATGAACGCGGGGCGAAACGAGGCGATCCGCACGGTCGAGTCGCTGTTCGAGTCGCCCGACACACTGTCGTCGTCGTTGCTCTCAGGATGTAAAAATTATTCCAGAGCAGAGGCGATCGGCGACCGGCGGGTGCGGGCGATCGACTGGAACGCGGAGCTGGAATGCGCGGCGCCGGTCTCGAGCGATATCCGTTACATCGGAGTCAGGGCGCATTACGTGCGCATGGCGGGCGAACGGCCCGGGGCAAATACCATCTCCTGCCGGGTGGTCCGCGTCACGCGCGACGTATTTCACACGATAGTGAGCCTTGCGCCGGTCGGGACACAACAGGAGAACGATTTTTCGCGCATACGCATGGAAACATCGCACGCATGCGCCGAAAAACTCAGGCGCGGAGACACGATCAGCGTCGAGATAAAACCGAACGACGTAATGCTGCTCAAAAAATGAAATTCATTTTTTGCTATCCCAAAACCGCATACAGCAGAACCTTGAGGCTCTGCCTCAAACTCCGGCAAGGAGCGCCGCTCCCTGCACCCTCGTAATATTAATTTCTTTCACCCGGAGGGTGAAAGAAATTATAGTAAAGGGGGTCCGGGGGACTGGTCCCACGGCGGGTGTGGGTGGAACCCACGGTCTTGAGCCTTAGAATTTGGGAATTTTCTCTTAGCTTGAACGCAAAAAACTAATGTGATAGCATCAGTTCGATATCGTTTGCATACGGGGAGAACATACGATGAAGATGACTCAGATTTCGCTGGAGGAGGCTGTTGGCCGCCCTCTTGCCCACGACCTCACCAAGATAGACGCCGGCGCCGGGACCAAGGGCGCGCGGTTCAAGAAGGGCCATACTGTCACTCGCGAGGACCTGCCTGTTCTGCGGGAGATGGGGCGCGAGCACTTGTCCATACTGGAGCTTGAGGAAAACGAGATGCACGAGGATGATGCCGCGGATGCCATGCGCGAAGCGCTCTGCGGCAAAAACTGTTTGCCGACGCCCCCGGAGGAGGGGCGCATCACTTTAAAGGCGGCGCGCGACGGTTTTTTGAATTACGACCCTGCGATGGTCCATCGGGTCAACGAGGACCCCGACTGGGTGCTCGCCACGATGGCGCCCCACAGGGCGGTCAGTGCCGGGCAACCCGTCGCCGGTTTCAGGATAAGGCCGCTTGCCATGACGCGCGACCGGGTGGAGCGGGCCGTATCCGCAGCGGGGCGCATCGACGTGGTGCCGTTTCTGCCCCTCCGAGCCGGGTTGGTGACGACGGGGAAGGAGATCGCCGAAGGGCGGGTCGAAGACGCTTTCGCCGGCAGGTTTCGGGGCAAAATTTCCGCGTTCGGCGGAGAGCTGATCGGGCAGCGCTTTGCGACCGACGACTCCGGCCTGATAGCGGATGCCATCAGAAGCTTTATATCCGAGGGGGCGGATGTCGTGGTCTGCACCGGCGGGATGAGCGTAGACGCGGACGACAGGACGCCGGGCGGCATTGCGCGCGTTGCTGGGAAAATATCGTTTCGGGGGGTTCCCATATTGCCGGGCGCAATGCTGATGCTGGGGTGGGCCGATTCCGCGTCGGGAGGTAACAGCGTAGCGGTCATCGGCACTCCGGCCTGCGTCGTCCACGATGAGAGGACATCGCTCGACTGCGTCCTGCCCTTTATATTTGCCGGGATGGACCCGTCTCCCTTCATCCGCTCTTGGGGTGTGGGCGGGCTTTGCGAGCATTGCGCTCCGTGCCACTGGCCGAGCTGCCAGTTTTCTTCGGATTGCTAAACTGCGGATGAAGCGCGCGGATGGCGAGATTGCGGGCATAATTCTGGCGGGCGGGTTTGCAAAGCGCATGGGCGTATGCAAGCCGCTTTTGCCGGTTCCGAAGTCATCCGCGCTCGAGACTGCGGCGGCGCGAATGAAAAAATCCGGCGTATCGGAAATAATCGTAGTCGTCGGCCATGACCGCGAGAAAATCATCCGCGAGGCAAAAAAGCTCAAGTGCCGCCCGGTGTGCAACTTGGATTACGAGTCCGGTATGTTCAGCAGCGTGGTCGCCGGAATACGTGCCCTGCCGCCGCAAACAGAGGCTTTTTACCTCCTGCCGGCCGACATCCCGCTCGTCAAACCCGCCACTTACAGATCCCTTGCGGAGGCGTTTTGCGAAAATTACGAGACCCCCGAGGTCGTGTACCCGGCGTTCATGGGCAAGAGGGGGCATCCCCCGCTGATAGGGCGCGCGATGATAGAGCCGATCTTGGCGTGGGAAGGGGAGCGCGGCCTCGCCGGTTTTTTTGACGGCCAGCCTCACCGCTCGCTTGATATCCCGACGGGCGACAGGGCGACGATTTTGGATATGGACACGCCTGAGGATTATCAGAAATTGCTGGCTTACTCCAAAACCGAATTTTTCCCGGACGAAGAGGAGTGCGCGGAGCTGCTCGGCATCGCCGGGACGCCAGAGAAGGTAGCCCGCCACGGTCGGGCCGTGGCGGACTGCGCCATGCGCATCGCAGGCGCGCTCGGGAGGCCGATGGACAGGCGTCTGCTCTTGGCGTCCTGCCTGCTTCACGACCTTGCCAAGGGGAGCAAGGATCACGAGGAGATGGGCGCCCGATGGCTGCGCAGGCGAGGCTACTCCAAAGTGGCCGAAATAGTGGCATCGCACAAGGATCTGGCGTCGCGCAAGAAGATCGGCGAGGCGGAAATACTATATCTCGCCGACAAACTCACCGACGGCACTGCCGTCTCGACGCTGGAAAGCCGCATGTCGCGGATGGAGGCTCGGTTTCCCCGGGGAAGCGAGGCCTTAGCGGGGGCGAAGCGCAGGATAGGCGCGGCGGCAAAGATCCAAAAAAAAATCGAGGCCGAGTCTGGAATGACGCTCGGCCAAATTCTGGAGGTGTGAGTGTTGGAAGGCCATGGGACGAAATATCTCTTTGGGGCTACGATAATTACAGGGACCGGGGAAATATTGGAATCCGCGTCGCTCGTCATGGGAAACGGGAAAATTCTGGAGGCAGGACGCAACGTCAAGGCGCCCAGTGACGCGGAAATGATAGACGTGTCCGGGCTGACGGTAACCCCAGGGCTCATCGACGCCCATGTCCACATGGGCGTGTGCAACGAGGGCTTCCCGGCGGAGATGGACGACACCAACGACATGGTAGACCCCATCTCCCCGCAGCTTCGAATCCTCGACGCGCTGTATCCCGACGATCTGGCGTTCCCCGAAGCGCTCGCGGGAGGCGTGACGTGCGTGCAGACGCTGCCGGGCAGCGGCAACGTCATCGGCGGGCAGGGGGTGATCGTCAAGACGAGGCCAGACGTCACGGAGCGGATGGTGGTGAGGTCGCCGTCCGTAATGAAGGCGGCGCTCGGGGAAAACCCGGTTCGCGTATACACGTCCAAGGGCAAGCTGCCGAACACCCGCATGGGGTCGGCGTTTTTGATGCGCGACGCGTTCGTGCGGGCTCAGAATTACGCTAACAAGCACATCGCGGCGGTCAAGAAGGGCGAAACGCCGGAACGCGACCTCGGCATGGAAGCCCTCTCGATGGTCTTAAACCGCAGGATGGCC
>JAISQC010000233.1 GCA_031274465.1 Synergistaceae bacterium
CTGTACGGCAACATGATAGACATCGCGCGGCGGGCCGTGCCAACCATGCTGTTGGGGGCTGGCATGACGCTCGTCATAGCGACAGGAGGCATAGACCTCTCGGTCGGCGCGACGATCGCTGTGGCAGGGGCGATAGGCGCGCTTCTGGCAAGGGGCGGGTACCCGCTCGCGGCGATAATCGCCCTGCCCCTCATCGCAGCTCTTGCGGCAGGATTCTGGAACGGGTGCCTGGTCGCCAAAGTCGGGATACAGCCGTTCGTGGCCACGCTGATCCTGATGGTTTCAGGGCGCGGCATAGCGCAGCTCCTGTGCGGCGGGCAGATCATAAAGTTCGCGAGCCCGAATTTCGAATACCTCTCGGCAGGCTTCATCCTCGGCCTGCCCTTCGGGCTGTATCTAGCTGCGGCCGTGCTCCTTGGGGTGTGGCTTCTGACCCGCAAGACGGCGCTCGGGCTATTCATCGAGTCCATCGGCGTAAACCCATCGGCCAGCCGCTACGTGGGGATCAGCGCGACCCGCATAAAACTGCTAGCCTACATGTTCTCCGGGTTCTGCGCCGGAATGGCGGGGCTTGTCCTCACCACCGAGATACGGGGGGCGGACGCAAACAACGTCGGCCTGAACCTGGAGCTCGACGCTATACTGGCTACGGTCATCGGCGGCACCGCCATGACCGGGGGCAAGTTCTACCTCGCCGGTTCAGTCATAGGGGCCCTCATCATCCAAACGCTGACTACCACCATACTCGCAAGAGGCGTGGCCCGCCCCGCGACGCTCGTCGTGAAGGCGCTCGTCGTCATCGCGATAAGCCTCATACAGTCGGGCGCGTTCCGGGCGCAAATATCGCGGCTCGCAAGCCGCGTTCTCAGGGGGGCGCGAACATGAGGGGCGCGTTCAGGCTGAAGGCGCGGCATGTGCCGATACTGGCGACGATGGCTGTTTTCGTTCTGCTGTACGCGGCGGCCTCGCTTTATTTCTCGAACTTCTTCTCGCTCAGGGTATTCGCCAACCTCTTCATAGACAACGCGTTTCTGGGGATCGTGGCAGTCGGGATGACGTTCGCCATCCTGTCCGGCGGCATCGACCTCTCTGTCGGTTCGGTGGTTGCGCTGACAGGCATCGTCATGTCCAAGCTGATAACCCAGCACGGCGTCAACCCGTTCCTCGCTATCGCCGCGATTCTGGCCTGCGGCACTGCATTCGGGGCATCGATGGGATGCTTCATAGCCTTCTACGACCTCCCGCCCTTCATCGTGACCCTGGCGGGGATGTTTTTCGCAAGAGGTCTGAGCCAGATCATAAGCCTCGAATCTATACCGCTGAATTCGCCCCTACTTACCTCGATAGCGGGCTTCGGCATACCACTGTCCAAAAGGGTCGATTTCCCATTCATAGCCATAGTTTTCGTCGCCGCAGTGGCGGCAGGGACATGGATCGCCCAATACACCAAGTTCGGGCGCAACGTGTACGCGATAGGCGGCAACGAGCAGTCCGCCGTGATGATGGGTCTGCCGGTGCGCAAGACGAAGATCGGCATCTACGCGCTCTCGGGGTTTTTCGCTACCCTCGGGGGCGTGGTGTACACGCTCTACACCTTTTCCGGCTACTCGCTGTCGGGGGTTGGGCTGGAACTCGACGCCATAGCCTCGGTGGTGATCGGCGGCACCCTGCTCTCCGGCGGGGTCGGATACCTGCCCGGAACCCTAATCGGGGTCCTTATCCAAGGGGTGATCCAGACCTTCATCAGCTTCGAGGGCACGCTCAACTCGTGGTGGACGAAGATAATCATCGGCGGCCTACTGTTCGTGTTCATACTGCTCCAGGCCTGGGTGGCAAAGAGCGCGCGCTTCCGCCGCGGCGCCGCCCGCCGGAAGGTGTGACGCCGCAGGGCGCGCTCTTGGGCTTTAGCGCGCCTGCTCCCCCGCGTCCGCGCACGTCTTTATTTTATTGAAGTAAACCCGCCTGATCAAAACGAAACACAAAACGAGGGTGACTCCCTCGGTTATGGGAAAAGCCCACCAAATGGCGTTCACGCTGCCGGACAGCGACAGGAGCCAAGCTATGGGAAGAAGCAGGAACAACTGGCGGGAGACGGCCACTATCAGGCTTTCAGTCCCGTTGCCCAATGCCTGGAAGACCGAGAGGGACACTATGCAGAACCCGGCAAAGAGGAAATGGGTGCTGATTATCCGCAGCGCCGGGACGCCGATGAACATCATGTCCTGCGTCGCGTTGAACATCCCCAGCAGCTCGCGCGGGAAGATGTGAAACACGCAGGTGCCGAGGAGCATGATGCCAAGGGCGTACATCAGGCTCAATTTTACCGTCTCGATTATGCGCACTCTCTTTCTGGCGCCGAAATTATACGCTATTATCGGAACCATGCCGTTGTTGAGCCCGAAAATCGGCATGAAAATAAAGCTCTGCAGCTTGAAATACACCCCGAAGACGGCGGCGGCGGTCGCGGTGAACGAGATCAGAATCCTGTTGAGCCCGTAGATCATGACCGAGCCGAGCGACGCCATCATGATGGAAGGCAGGGCGACCGCGTAAATTCTCCTTATTATCGCGGCGCTTGGCCTGAAACCCCTCACCGAAAACGATATCTCGCGGTTTATCCTCAGGTTGAAGCACAGAGCTATCGACGCCCCAACCGCCTGCCCTATGACGGTCGCGAGGGCGGCCCCCGCAACCTCCATCCTGGGGAAACCAAACAGGCCGAATATCATTATGGGGTCGAGTATTAGGTTCGTCACCGCGCCAGTCATCTGGGAAACCATCGAATAGAAGGTCTTGCCGGTGGATATCAGCAGGCGCTCGAACATTATCTGATTGAAGACGGCAAACGAAAAGACGCAGACGATCCAGAGATAGTCCTTCCCATATTTCACTATCTCCGCGATATTCGTCTGAGTTCTGAAAAACGCGTCAACGCCGAAAAAACCCACCATCATGAAGGCCACGCAGCTCGCCCACGCGAGAAACACGCCGTGCAGGGCTGATTTGTTCACGTTTTCGTAATTCTTCTCGCCCAGGCTCCTAGACAAAAACGCGTTCACCCCAACCCCCGTCCCGATCCCGACCCCGAAGGTCAGTGCCTGTATCGGGAAAGCGAGGGACACCGCCGCAAGCGCGTTTTCCCCCAGCCTTGCGACGAAAATGCTGTCAACCACGTTATAGAGCGCCTGAACTATCATCGCGACTATCATTGGGATCGAAATGTCGAGCAGCAGCCTGTGGACGGGCATGACGCCCATCTTGTTCTCGGGGCGCTTGATTTCTTGGTTTTCCATCAGCCGAGCTGCGCCGCGAATTCTTCTGCGAATTTTGCGAGCAATCTGACGGACGCCTCAATCCCGATGCTGCTGTCGAGGCAGAGGTTGTAATTCTGCGCCCTGCCCCATTTTTGCTGAGTGAAAAAATTATAGTACGAGGCGCGGTCCTTGTCCTGCTTGCGGATATAGCCGCCCAGCTCGCCGGTCCCCTCTTTGTACTCATCCCTGACGATCCGTATCCTCCACTCCAGCGGGGCGTGCACGAAAAACCGGATGCAGTTCTCCTGTGCGCCCAGCACGTAGTCGGCGCATCTCCCTATTATCACGCAGGGCTCGCGGCCCGCGATGCCTTTTATGACGTTCGACTGCGCGATGAAAACCTGCTCGGGGATCGGCAGCTCGTGATAGGTCGAATATAAATTGTAGAGAAACCCGCTGGTCTTCCTGTCCTCCATCGCCCGGACGAAATCCTCGTGCAGTCCGCACTCCTTGGCGGCGAGGGTTATAAGCTCCTTGTCGTAAAAAGAGCACCCAAGCGCCTCCGCAAGACGGCGCCCTATCAGCCTCCCGCCGGAGCCGTACTCCCGCGCGATCGTAACCGCAATTTTTTTCATGCCCTTCGCCCCTTCGTCTTTCATCAATGCCCTATTATGTAGGAGACAAGGGGTAAAATCAAGGGCTTATGGCCTGAGGGCGGTGGTAGTGCAGGCGGAAGGCGCAATAGAAACATAGTGACAACCAAGATATGTCGATCTTTTTCAGAATGATGATCATAATTTTCATCGCGCTACAGCTGTTTTTGTACTCCCTCCATGTTGTGTGACCCGGGGACGGCAACGTATTTTTACCGCGCCTTTGGTAAATGCATCGTCAGATGCCTTGCTCGACCATACATATGCTTCGCCAGTGCCAAGAGCGCTCATTTGGCTTGAAGTCAACGCTCCAAGCGCGGCATTGGCTTTTTGGATGTGCTTCAACCATGCTGGAGAATTGAATTTGTGCATGATGATTTGCGACGAAAGCTCTATTAGTGGCACTGGCACCGAAGGTGGGTCTTGAGAGGCGACCATGACGCTCGTTCCTTTATGCCTCATCTCTCTGACAACTTCGATCAGGCCGGAAACCAGTTCGGCGTTTTCGATGTATTTATGAGCTTCGTCGAATACGATCAACTTGTTGAAATTAGTTCCCTGATACATCGCTTCTGAGAATATTTGCAGCATCACTATAAAGAGCCCTAATGCTTCATCCTTTTCGATGTATTCGTCGCGCAGATCAACAATGATTAAACGTCCAGGACGAATCAAATCCTGAAGACGTTGTTCGTCATCTATGTACTCGTTAGCAAATGTCAGGCGCATATTCGCCAAGTCTTTCAAATGATCGGTCAATCCCGATTTCTCTATCCCTTCGCGAAGAGACACCAATGTCAAATTATCTCTGAGTCCCTTCATGATAAGATTGATCTGACGGATATACATACTCTGACTCCCCACGGCGCCCATTAAAAACTTCCAATGCTTCGCTTTCAGTTCAGATGCCGAAAAAGCGATTGGGCGCACTTCAATATCAGGATACTCAGCTCGTCGTTCCTCGACCTTATTTGCCGGAGTTAGAATAAGAATATCTCGCAAACCTTGAGGTTCAGCTCCATA